>JBDLWD010000309.1:0-2913 GCA_039804465.1 Verrucomicrobiota bacterium
AGGCGGCCTTGGGCGTCGCGCTCGGTGAAGCGGTTGAAATAATACTCGATGCCCGCCTCGGCGCAGGGGAGGAGGACCTCCTCGAACCACCTGTGGTCCTGGGTGTGTTCGTAGGTCTCGATCATGATCGCGGGGATCTCGATGGTGGGCAGTTGGTGGTAGCGCAGGTGCGGCGGCACGCGCTCCCAGTTGAAGACGCCGACGTTGTGCCACCAGCTCGCCTCCATGATGACCGCGCCCTCGACGCCGAACTGCTTGCGGCAGCGGTCGCGCGCGAGGTCGAGCCCGTCGCGGACGAACCGCATGCCCGGCGTGATGGTGTCGTAGTCGCCCCGGCCCATCATGGACCAGTAGGGGTGGCGGGTGTTTTGCCACATGAAGGAGAGGATGGCCCAATCGCGGCCGTCGGGCGAAACCGGATGTTTCTTCGTTGCGTTGAAGCCCAGCACGCCCGCCGGCATGTCCATGGTGAAGATCGAGCCGTTGTAGGGCGGAGGCACGGCGCCGCGACTGGCGGCGGCCTGAGAGAAACGCTCCAAGGCATAGCGCTGGCTGAGCTGGAAGGCGTTCACGTCGGGCGCGAGCAGCTTGTGGCCCTCGTAGGCCTTGGAAGCTTGCGCATATTGGGTGAAGCGGGACTGATCGAGGTTTACCGTTTCGTCGCCGCAACTGCCGACCCGGATGTAGCTGCGATCCCAGAAGCTGGCCCAGTAGGCCCGATGCGCCTTCCAATCGGATCGCGGCGGTGTCTGGGCCTCCTCGAGCCAGCGCGTGATGCTCTGCGGCTGGCCGCCGTGGACGCGCACGGAAACATCAAATTTGGAAATCGGTTTCGGGCTGCTCAGCGCGTTGTCGGCGCTTCGCACCAAACCATCTCCGGAGAGCACGCAGCCCGAGGTGCGGCCGAGGATCGGATCCTTGGTTTTCGCCACCATCTCGGGGGTGTTTTGCGCGGCGAAGTTTCCGGCCCAGACGGACGACTGGTTTCGGTAGCACCACGCGACGCGGTTCTGGTCGTCTTTGAAAAGCACCGCCGCCGTGCCTTTCGCCGGCAGAGGCTCGCCGGCGTCTTTCCAGGGGCGAAGCGACTCGGCGGAAACGGTCAGCTTGCGCGGAGTGGCGCCGCGGCCCTCGACGCGCACGACGGGGTGGTTGGCGTCCACCCAGAGGCGGAGGTCAACGTCGTCGGCGCGGATGGCCACCGCCGCGTCGCGTAGCACGAGAGACTGGCGGAAGTTTTTCGCGGTGAGGGCGGGCTCGAACCGAATCCGGACGCGGCCCAGTTTCGGGAGCAGATGCCCGCTGTCGAAGGCGTCCACCTTGCTGACGTAGAAGACGACGTCGCCGTTGTGCTCCGCCCAGACGTTGAGGCCTACGTCGCCGTTGCCGAGCGGCATGGATCCGAACGAGTCGCCGCTCGGGGTGTCCCAGGTGACGTTGCAATCCTCCAGCGACGAGACGACGGGAGCGTTGGAGCGGGCGAAAGCAGGCGTCGAGAGGAGCAAACCCGCGAGCAAGGGGAGCGCGCACAGGTGGAGTTTCGGGACTTGCATTTTGTGGGTAGCGAACGGTCGGAACGAGGCTGGGCGGGTATGGGTTTTCTCCAAGGCCGGTGGCGCTAAGTCGGCGGGCCGGCAGGCGGACGCGGTGCCGGGATGGGGCGCGGATCAGGGCGTGAAGACGAACGAGGCGCCCTTGGCGAGGGTGAGGGGGCGGTTGACCGCGCCGTGGCGGAGGACGGCGGGGCGGCCGAGGGTCGAGGTGACTTTGGCGGAGACGAGGCGACCCTCGCGCCAGTCGAGATCGACGAGGAAGCCGCCGCGGGCGCGGAGGCCTTTTACGGAGCCGGTGGGCCACGCCTTGGGCAACGCGGGGAGGAGGTCTAGGATGAAAACCTGAGGGCTGAGACCTGAGACCTGAGAGTCCGTAAGGGTTTGGTGGCTTTGTAGGAGGATCTCGACGATGCCGGCGGTGTAGCCGAAGTTGGCGTCGATTTGGAAGGGCGGGCCGGCGCCGAAGAGATTGGGGTGGGTGCCGCTGCCGCGGGCGTTGGCCGGGACGTATTCGAGAGTGGTGCGGATGACGCGCGAGGCGGCGTCGCCGTCGTGGAGGCGGGCGCGGAACAGGATTTTCCAGGCGCGGCTCCAGCCCACGTTACCATCGCTGCGGGCATCGAGCGTGACCTTGGCGGCGCGGGCGAATTCCGGGGTGGTGTCGGGCGTGATTTGGCGACCGGGATGAAGGGCGAAGAGGTGACTGAAGTGGCGGTATTCGTGTTTGGGGTTATCGACGTCCTCCATCCACTCCTGGAGCTGGCCCCAGCGGCCGACCTGTGGACCGAGCAGGCGGGCGCGACGTTCGGTGATGCGGGCGTGAAGGTCGGCGTCGAGGTCGAGGGCGGCGGAGGCTGCGAGGAAGTTGGTGAAGAGATCCCAGATGATTTGCTGGTCGTAGGAAGTGCCGGGCTGGGGCGTGCGGTCGCCCTCCTTGATGGTGACCTTGCCGTCGGGACCGCGGACGGGGCCGTGCTCGGGGGACCAGCCGTCGGGGGTGATGAGTTTGCCGCCGGGGCCCTCGACGAGGCGGGCGTCCCACATGCGGGTGAGTTCGCGTAGCTGGCGGTAGGCGCGGGTGCGGAGGAACTCGGTGTCGCCGCCGAAGGCGTAGTGTTCCCAGAAGTGCTGGCTGAGCCAGGCGCTGCCCGGGAGGTGGAAGGCCCAGCCGCTGTTGCCGCCGACGGGGTTGTGGGTGCTATACATGATCCAGCCGAGTTCGGTGCGGAGGCGGGGGTCGGGGTTGAGCTTGGTGCCGAGCTCGATGTTTTCGATCCAGTCGAAGAGGGGTTCGGCGCACTCGGGGAGGTTGGCGGTTTCGTTGAGCCAGTTGTTCATCTGCACGTTGATGTTGTGCGTG
>JBDLWD010000310.1:0-6460 GCA_039804465.1 Verrucomicrobiota bacterium
TGCCGCCGGCACCACTTGGGTTCCCGGCCCCTACTGCGAGAATCCCGTCATCACCACCGGTGCTGGCGACCACTTCAACGGCGGTTTCAGCCAGGGCCAGCTCCTCGGCCTCGACCCCGAAGCCTGCCTCACCCTTGGCGTCTGCACCAGCGGCCACTACGTCCGCACCGCCGCCAGCCCCACCCTCGATCACCTCGAAACCTTCCTCGCCACTTGGGCCTAACCGCCTACCTTCCGATTTCCGCTTTTCCATTTTTCCGCTTTTCCGCTTTTTCCGTTTCCTCCCATGTCCTCAAAACAAAAACCCGCCGGTAAACTCATCTCCTTCGAAGGCTCCGAGGGCAGCGGTAAATCCACCCAGATAGCCCGCCTCGCCAAACACCTCCAGCTCCTAGGCCGCGAGGTCCTCACCACCCGCGAGCCCGGCGGCACCGAGATCGGCGAACAGATCCGCAACATCATCGTCCATAATTCCAAGGGCGACGAAATGTGCCCCGAGACCGAGGTTTTCCTTTTTGCCGCCGCCCGCGCCCAGCTCGTCCGCCAGGTCATCGCCCCCGCCCTTCTCTCCGGCAAGGTCGTCCTCTCCGACCGCTTCCTCGACAGCTCAACCGTCTATCAAGGCATCGCCCGCAATCTCGGCTCCGACCCGGTGCAGCAGATCAACCGCTTCGCCGTCGGCAACGTGATGCCCGACCTCACGATCATCATCGACGTGCCGACCGAGGTCAGCCTCCAGCGCATCCGTCTACGAGCATCCGACATCCCCGACCGCATGGAGCGCGAAAACGCCGAGTTCTTCGCCAAGGTCCGCGAAGGCTACCTGCTCCTCGCCAAAAGCATGCCGCAACGCTTCACCGTGATCGACGGCACCAAATCCGAGGCCGAGGTCGAGAAACAGGTCTGGACCGCGGTGCAAAAGCTGGTCGCCTGAGCGCCGCTCCCATCGACCTATCCGTGCCCATCCGTGCGATCCGTAGTTAAAAAATCCGCGTCCCTCCGCGCCATCCGCGGTTAAACTCCGGTCGCCCTCGATGGTTCTCTCCGCCGTTTCCGCACCCCAGCCCTGGCCCGACGTCCTCGCCGGCACGCCCGCCGTCGCCGTCATCGAGCAGGCCATCGCCCGCGGCCGCCTTTCGCACAGTCTGCTCCTCACCGGCGAGGACATCGACTTGCTCCGCGGCGCCGCGCTTGCCCTCGCCGACCGCCTTCTCAACCCGCCCGCCATCGCACCCGAGCGCCGCCGCGCGATGGCGGACCACCCGGACTGTTTTCACCTCCGCCCCGCCGGCAAGATGCGCCAGATCGGCGCCGAGCCCACGCGCGAGCTCATTGGCAAGGTTCAGGTCTCCGCCTCCGCCGGCGGCCACAAGGTCGGCATCATCCACGAGTGCGACCGCATGAACGTCGCCGCGGCCAACATCTTCCTCAAAACACTCGAGGAGCCGCCCGCCCACACCACGCTCCTCCTCCTCACCACTCGCCCCCACGCGCTGCTCCCCACCATCCGCAGCCGCTGCCAACTCTTCCGCTTTTCCGCCCCCGGCGTCGCCACCCCCGTCGACGGATGGCCCGCCTGGCTGGAAGATTACCGCGCCTGGCTGGGCTTGCTTCACGGCGGCGCCGCCAAATCCGCGCCCGCCGACGCCATGTTTCGCCTCTATGGCCTCGTGGCCCGCTTTGGCGTCCTGCTCGAAAGCGCCACCGACACCCTCTGGGCCGAGCAGAAAAAAACGCTCCCCGAGGACCTCACCGACGATGAACAGGAGGCGATCGAGACCGGCCTGAGCAAGGGCCTGCGCGACCGCCTCTTCGCCGACATCGAACGCGCCACCAGCACCTACGCCCGCGAGGTGCTTGTCACCCCCGAGGCCGCCATCGGCGCGCGCGCCTTCGCCGAGACCGTCAAACACCTCGAACACGCCGCCGGCCTGCTGCGCGTGAATTTCAACGACGCCTCCGCCCTCGAGCTTTTCCTCCTCAAGGCCCTCCGCGCCTGGACGCGAAAGTAAGCCCGCCCGCGGCCTCGACCGGTGATCGGGGCCCGTTCAAGCCCGCCCGCCAGCCGGTCCTGCATTTTCACCGCCCGAGCACAGCCGCCCCCGGCGCCCCCCCTCCCCCGTCCACCCAACCACCCGCCCGCCCCCACCCGCGCCCCAAACCCATCGTCAATCGTTGTTTTACGAAAGGCAAAGCCGGGGCCGGCCGAAGTCCGCGGACCGGTAGTGCAACGGTTACGCGAGGCCGAAAATCCATTTGCGCGCGCCGCCCCGCGCCCTACTCATTCCCCGGCAACTCATGAAAGAAGTTGCCACGTCCGCCGCCTCCGCCAGCGCGTCCTCCGCCGACGCCGATTTCTACCTGCCGGCCGAGAAGTTCTTCCCCGCGAACCTGCCCGTCGCCCTCACCTTCGACGACGTCTCTCTCGCGACCCTCTACTCGGACATCCTACCCAAGGACGCCGACACCGGCACCTCGCTCACGGACGCCCTTCAGCTTTCCATCCCCATCGTGTCCTCCGACATGGACACCGTCACCGAGTCGCGCATGGCCATCGCCATGGCACTCAACGGCGGCCTCGGCCTCATCCACTACAACATGCCGGCCAAGGATCAGGTCAAAGAGGTCGCCCGCGTGAAGCGCCACGTCCACGGCCTCATCCAGGACCCCATCACCGTCACGCCCGACCAGCTCATCGGCGACATCATCGCGCTGGTGGAGATCAAGAAATACGGCTTCCGCACCTTCCCCGTCCTCGACGCAACCGGCAAACTAGTCGGCCTGCTCCCCGGTTCCGCCGTCCGCGAGCGCTACAAGGCGCGTAGCGTCGCCCAGTGTATGACGCCCCGCGCCGACCTGCTCACCGTCAACCAGCGCCAGCTCAAACCCGACCCCATCAAGGCCGCAGATGCCTTCTTCACCGAAAACATCGGCATCCACAAGATGCTCGTGGTCGACGACGAGGACCGCCTGCGCGGGCTCGTGACCTTCTCCGACATCGACCGCATCATCACCGATGCAAAGTCCCGCCGGAAGCCCGCCCGCGACGCCGATTTCCGCCTCGTCGCCGGCGCCGCCATCGCGCCCGTGCGCACGCCCGACGGCACCCTCGATCGCGAGAAAATCCTCTCCCATGTCGGCGCACTCGTCGCCGAACACATCGACGCCGTCGCCATCTCCACCGCCCACGGCCACACCGCCGGCGTGGGCGACATGGTGAAGATGATCCGCGCCGCCTTCCCGTCCCTCGCCATCATCGCCGGCAACGTCACCTCCGGCGGCGGCGTCGAGTATCTCGCCGAGTGCGGCGCCAACGTCATCAAGGTCGGCCAGGGCCCGGGCTCCATCTGCACCACGCGCATCGTCGCCGGCGTCGGCATTCCCCAGCTCACCGCCCTCTACGTCGCCTCCCGCGCCGCCCAGAAGAAGGGCGTGCGCATCCTCGCCGACGGCGGCATCACCAAATCGGGCGACATCGTCAAGGCCCTCACCCTCGCCGACGCCGTCATCCTCGGCGGCCTGCTCGCAGGTTGCCGCGAGGCCCCAGGAGAGATCATGGAGATCAACGGCAAACTCTATAAACAATACCGCGGCATGGGCTCGCTCGCCGCGATGCAGGCCGGCAGCGCCGCCCGCTACGGCCACGACAAGACCGACAAGACCCGCAAGCTCACCGCCGAGGGCATCGAGGCCCTCAAGGAAGTCTCGGGCAACGTCGACGACGTGTTGGCCAACCTCGTCGGCGGCCTCCAAAGCGGCATGGGCTACCTCGGCGCCGGCAATCTCCCCGCCCTGCGCCAGAAGGCCCGCTACATCCGCGTATCGCCCGCCGGCCAGAAGGAAGCCGCGCCGCACGACGTCATCGAGGTCAAGGCCGCGCCCAAGGGCTGAGCCGCGGCCAAGCCCGGCTCAGGCGCGCTCGAGGAAGGCCCGGACCATGGCGTAGAGCTCTGGGCTCTCGAGCAGGAAGGAGTCGTGACCGAGGTCGGTCGAGAGCTCGGCGTAGCTGGCGGTTTTTCCGGCGCGTTGCAGGGCAAGGACGATCTCGCGATTTTGCTCGGGCGGGAAAAGCCAATCGCTGGTGAATCCGACCACGAGGGTCTGGGCCTTCACCGGCGCGAAGGCTTGCTCGAGAGTTCCGCCGTAGGACGCGGCGAGGTCGAAGCCGTCGATGGCGCGGGTGATGTAGAGGTAGGTGTTCGCGTCGAAACGATTGATGAAGCTCTGCCCCTGATAACGCAGGTAGCTTTGGACCTCGAAGTTGACGTCAAAGGCGGAGGTGCCGGCCGCGGGAGCTCCCTCGTCGCCCATCATGCCTGCGTAGGCCGAATCCTCGGCGGGGGCAGAAGCGGCGGGCAGGCGGGACTTGACGGTGCGGCGGCCGAATTTGCGATCCATCGACGCGTCGGAGAGGTAGGTGATGTGGGCCATCATGCGCGCGATGGCGAGGCCCACGCGTGGGCCGCCGCCCTTCGGGTAGTTGCCCTGGTTCCACTCGGGATCCTGCATGATGGCCTGACGGCCGACCTCGTTAAAGGCGATGGCCTGGGCTCCCTCGCGGGCGGTGGTGGCCATGGCGAGAACCTTGTCGCAGAAATCTGGATACTCGATGCCCCACTGGAGGGCCTGCATGCCGCCCATGGAGCCGCCGAGGGCGCAGCGGAGGCGCTTCACGCCGAGGTGGTCGAGCAGGCGTTTTTGCGAGCGCACCATGTCGCGCACGGTGACCGCGGGAAAGGCGAGGCCGTAGGCGCGGCCGGTGGCGGGATTGGTCGAGAGCGGACCGGTGGAGCCCTGGCAGCCGCCGAGGACGTTGGCGCAGACGACGAAGAGGTGGTTGGTGTCGACCGCCTTGCCTGGGCCGATGAGGTTGTTCCACCAACCAGGTTTTTTGTCGGAGAGGGAGTGGATGCCGGCGCAGTGGTGGTCGCCCGAGAGGGCGTGGCAGACGAGGACGGCGTTGTCGTGCGCGGCGTTGAGGCGGCCGTAGGTCTCGTAGCGAAGAGTAAAGCCGGGGAGGACGCGGCCATCGTCGCACGCGAAGGGCTCGGCGGAGACGAAATCACGCGGCTCGACGAGGCCGACCTCGCCGGGTTCGGCGAGGTTGGAGGCGGGCAAGTCGTCGTCGAGGGCGGCGTCGTTCATGAACGGGGGGCGTGGAGCGGAAGGCGTGGAGCTAGGGGCTTGAGTGGGCCGGCCGCAAGCAGGCGCAAAATCGGGCGAAAAGATAAGCGGAAAGAAAAAGCCCGGCGCGCGCGGGCGCGGCCGGGCCGTAAAGCGATGCTCAGGGGATACTGAGCTTACCAGCCTACGGAGCTGCGCTGGCCCTGCTTGGTGATCTGCTCCTCGCCTTCCCAGACGGCGAGACCGTTCTTGGTGGTGGTTAGGCTGAGCTGGAAGGTGTAGGTGACCTGCTTGGTGCTGCCGCTGCTCACGCGGTCCTCGAGCAGCTTTCCGGACAAGGTGTAGTAAGGGAGGACGGTCTTCTGCTTCTCGCCGGCCATGAAAGACTGCATGGCGCCGACGTCGGCGGCCACGGCGTCCTCAACCTTGCCGTCGGCGCCGAGGGTGGTGGTGGTGACGACCTTGCCGGTCTGGTTGAGGGCGATGCGGATCTTTTTGGTGAGGTTGTCGGTATCGACCTGCTGCTGGGTGTTGTTGCGGATGCGCGAGATGGCCATGACGGCGGGCAGCTCGGGGGCGCGCTCAAGGACGCCGGAGGCAAGCAGGGAGGCGACGAGTTTGTCGGCGGCGTTGCTCCAGTCCTGGATGTTGATCTGGTTGAGCGAGACGATGGTGTTGGGACCTTGGGAATCGACGTATTTGGCGTCGTTCTTGGTGGCGCAGCCGGAGAGGAGAAGGGCCGCGGCGGCGGCGAGGGTGGCGAGGGCGAGTTTCATGCGATGAGGAGAGGGTGTGGTTGGAAAGGCGGAGGGCGGGCGCGAGGGCGTCTTAATTTTCGCGGAGCTTCAGGCGGAAATCGACCGCATTGGGCGAGGTGGCGATGGCGGAAACGGCGCGAACCTCGCGGCCTTCGAGCTGGATCTGCTTCCAGCCGCCGGTGGGGCCGGAGAGCTCCATGCCGTCTTGGCCGATCCAATCGAACTTGTAGGTGAAGGCCTGGATTTTGGAGGACTTGTTTTCGAGGGTCACCTGGATCTTGAGGAGGTCGCCGGAGACTTTGGCGTCGTTGACGGAGACGATGCCAACTTTGCGTCCGAGGGAGGGGTCCGTGATGACGCGCTGGTCGGCGACGTAGTTGGGCGTGGCCTGCGGTTGGGCGCGGGAGACGGTGTTGACGCTGGTGGCGCAACCGGTGGCGAGGAGTGCCGCGACGAGGGCGGCGGAGGCGACGAGGAGTTTCATCGGTGGAAGGAAAAGGAGGCGGGATTATTGCTTAAGGACAAACTGGCCGACGAGGAGCGGGGAAAAGGCGGAGGGGCTTTTCACATAGACGACC
>JBDLWD010000311.1:0-2661 GCA_039804465.1 Verrucomicrobiota bacterium
CCTGGCGTTTCTCACCGACGGCGTGGATTTGGGCCCCTATCCGACCCCGTGGGTGGCCGCGCTGAATAAGGCGAAGCAGAATTGGTCGCCTTGATTCCGATTCGGTTCAGGCGTTCGGTTCGAGCCTCCCGGTTGTTCTTGGGCATTTACCCGGGCACTCCCTTTCGGCTCGCTGGTCGAATGTCTGGAATGATTCGTCCACCTTTCGCCTTGGGTGCCCTCTCGGTGCTTTTCGCCTTTTTCGCCGGCCCGTCGGCTCAGGACCTCGCCGCAACGCCGCCGGATACGAACCGTGCGGGCGAAACAACCTTGGAAGCGGGCGGCGCGCCCGAGGCGGTGGCCGCGCTGCGCGACATCGTGGCGCGGCAAAAGGCCGCTCTCGCCGAGGGCAAGGCCAAGACCGAGGCGGTCGATTTGGAGGACGTGCGACCCAAGCTTCAGCGCGTGATCGACGACTATGAACGCCTGCTCACGCGTTATCCAAACTTCGCGGCGGGCTGGGCGGCCTACGGGCTCTTTCTGTGTGATCCGCTGGTGGAGGACCACAAGACCGCGCTCGCCCTGCTGCTCAAGGCCAACGGCCTCGACGGCGAGATCCCGGTGGTGAAAAACCAGATCGGCGTCATCCTTGCCGAACAAGGAAGGGCGATCGACGCGCTCAACTATTTCCTCGCCGCCGCCGACCTCGCGCCCGCGGAGCCGCTTTATCATTTTCAAATCGGCCTCGTGCTTTCCGAAGGGCGCGCCGACTTCCAAAAATCGAAGGCCTGGACGCCCGCGGTTATCGACCGGACCCTGCTGGACGCCTTTGCGCGCGCGGTCTCGCTGGCGCCCGAACGGACCGATTTCGCCTATCGCGCGGCCGAGTCTTACTACGACCTCGCCGAGCCCCGCTGGGAGGAAGCCTACCGCGCCTGGACCCGGTTGGAGGAGCGGCTTGAGGGCAGGCTGGAGACCCAGACCGTTCGTTTGCACCGGGCGCGCACACTGTGGAAACAAGGGCTCGCAGCCGACGCACGCGAACTCCTCGCCACGGTGGACGCGTCCGAGCTGGCCGGGCAGCGCACGAAGCTGGTCGCCGAGTTCGACGCCGACGACGCGGCGGAGAAGGCCGCGCGCGAGCACCCCGTCGCGCCCGCCCCCGCCGCGCCGCCGGCTCTGGACGCGGAGGCGAAGGTCGCGTTCCCCGCGCCTGTGGCGCCCGCCAAATAAAACTGGCCGCGCGGCCCTGCGGGGTCAGTTTGCGCCTTTTCCCTCGCCGCACTTCTTCCGTCCTTCATGTCGCGCTGGCAGCATTTCCTCGACCGCGTCGCCCGGCCCTTCGCCGTGCCGCATCTTTTTTCCGCCATCGTGGCGGGGCAGGTGTTTTTCTACCTCGTCTCGTTGCTCGGGCTTTTTGACGAGACGCGCCTCTGGTTCGCGTGGAGCGCGGTGTGGGGTGGCGAGTGGTGGCGGGTCCTGACCTTCATGATCGCGCCGCCCTCGGTGCATTGGGTCTGGTTCGCCTTCGCGGTGATGTTCCTGTGGTCGCTGGGCTCGGCGCTCGAGCAGGAGTGGGGCACGGCGCGGCTGAATCTCTTCATTTTGCTCGGCGCGAGCTTCACCCTGGCCGCGGCGCTGCTGGCGCCGAATCGCGTGGTGGGCAGCGGCTTCATCGCCGGCTCGATCTTTCTGGCCTTCGCCTACCTGAACCCGAACCACGTCTTCCACCTCTACTTCATTCTGCCGGTTAAGGCCAAGTGGCTGGCGGCGATCACCCTGCTTTTCTACACCTACTCTTTCTTCACCGGCGGCCCGGCCGCGCAGGTGGCGGTGCTTGCGGCGCTGGGCAACTGCCTGGTGTTTTTCGGTCCGCAGCTTGTCGCCGACTATCGCGCGGGGCGGCGCAACCTAGCCTACCGAGCAAAGCAGTCCGAGGCGAGGCGTGAGGTTGCCGCTGCCGGTCCGCGTCATGCTTGCGTGGTGTGCGGCAAAAACAGCGACACCCATCCGCAGGAGGATTTTCGTTACCGTGCAGATGACCGGTGCTACTGCTCCGAGCACGTGCGCGCGCCGCTGGCCGGGCAGGCGAAGGAGGGCGGCAAATGAATCCGAAAAAGGCGCCCGCCGCGCCCACCGCCGGCGGACTCTCCGCCCTGCCGCCCACCTCGCAACTGGCCAACCTCGGCGCCTGGCTGGAATTCGCCGAGGATGTCTACGGGCGCGGCCGCCTCGCGCTCGGGCAGGTGACGGACAACGCGCACGACGAGGCGCTCTACCTTTTTCTGCGCACGCTCGAATGGCCCCTGGACAGCGACGAGTCGGTGTTGAAAAAGCCGATCGCTCCCGCCCAGCGCATCGCCCTGCGCGAGGTGTTGCATGCGCGCGCGGTGAAACGCGTGCCGGCGGCGTATCTGACCAAGGAAGCATTCCTGGGCGGCCTGCGTTTCCACGTGGACGAGCGTGTGATCATTCCGCGCAGCTATTTCGTGGAGCTCATCCCGCACCTGCACGAGCTCCTGCCTGAAGGCTCGGAGGTGCGCCGCGCGGCGGATGTGTGCACCGGCTCGGGCTGCCTCGCCATCCTGCTCGCGGAGCATTACCCCGAGGCGAAGGTGGACGGGCTGGATCTATCGCCCGCCGCGCTCGAGGTGGCGGCGATCAATGTGAAGACCCACGCGG
>JBDLWD010000312.1:0-3471 GCA_039804465.1 Verrucomicrobiota bacterium
CTCCAGATTATGTCCGAAGCCGACATGAACACCTGGTCGGCCGTCCGCCCCGGGGCGCCCCAAAACACCCCGTCAGGACAGTGGGTCCTCTATCGCGCCGGCTTTACTCCTTGGAAAGGCCTCCAGTCCTCCGGCGGCGTCCTGAAGCTCCGCGCCCTGCACGGTTCGGGCGAGGTCTGGCTCGACGGCGCCAAGGTAGCCGAAAAGGCCGATCCGGCCGCAGGCGACCTGACTGTGCCGCTGCCCGCGGCCCCGGGCCCGCGCGAACTCACCCTGCTCCTGCGCGCCGGCCCGGCCGGCCGCACCGGCCTGGGCGCCACGCCCGCGGCCGAGGACGCCAGCAGGTGAGACCCGGTTAACCCGACGCCTTGGCCCGCCCCCGGTTGCGAAAATCCCGGGGGCTCAGGCCCACGACCTGGGCAAAAACCCGGCTCATGTAGTTGTAGGAACTGAAGCCGCACTTCTCCGCGATCAGCGTGATCGGCTCGTCCGTCGTGGTGAGCAGGAGCCGCGCCCGGTTGATCCGCTGCTGCCGGATCTGCTCCGCCACCGAGCAGCCGAACACGCGCCGGAAACGCCGCTCCATCGAGCGGCGCGACATCGGATTCGCCCGCAGCAGTTCGTTCATCTGGATGGGTTTATCGAAGTTCTTGAGAATGAACCGCATCGCCTCGGCCATCCGGCGGTCCGACACCGCGAGCGTGTCGGTCGAAAGCGCCTCCACCACTCCGAGCGGCTCCACCTCGATCAGCCGCCCCTCCAGCCGGCCGCCCTTCATCATCCGGTCCAGCATCCCCGCCGCGATTTCGCCGATCTGCTCGCAGGCGTAGCGAATGCCCGACTGGGGCGGATAGGAGGCGCGACTCAGCAAATCATCGAAATCCGAGCCGAGCACCGCGACGTCGTCCGGCACGCGGATGCCGCTCTCCAGGCAGGCGTCGATTACCTGCCGGCCCAGGCTCGGCCCCCAGCAAAAAACGCCGCAGGGCTTGGGCAAAGACCGCAGCCAGTCACGCAGCTTTTCCTCGTTGTCGGACTGGTCGAAGAATTCGCAACGCTGGCCGCGCTCCGCCAGGATGCGCTCGAAATGCCCGAACTGCACCTGCACGTAGCCGGCGGCGGTGTTGCCCACGTAGCCGAAATTGGCGAACCCTCGCCCGCAGAAGTGGTCCGCCGCCACCTTGGCCGAAGCCTCCTGGTTGGTGATCACCCGCGGGAAATCGATCTTGCCCAGCTCGATCGAGGACACGTTCACCACCGGCACGCCGGCGGCATGCACCCGCTCCGCCAGCTCCTTGGAGCCGATGCGCGCCAACACGCCGTCCACCGTTATCTTGTTACCAGCCGCGAAGCGCTTCTCCAAGCCCATCGGATCGATGTGCAAATGCCAGGGCCCGTGCTCTTGCGCGTAGTCCAGTATGCCGGAGACGATGCGCCTGCCCCAGCTGGTGGCGGTATCGATGCTGACCAGCACGGTGGGAACCTTGCTTCGGGATACGGACGGGAGGTCGGGCGGCATTACGCGGGCGGGCGATGAGGAAGCTATCGACCGCCGGCCGGTTTTGGCGCCACAAAAAAACCCGAACCCATCCCAAACGGACATATCTTTTGCGCAAGTTCACACTTTGGGCGCGAAACCAAGAGTCCCGCCTTGGTTTTTTCCTGTCGTCAAAAGACACATATTCATCGCTGAAATGGATATCCATACGCGATCCTTTGTGGGATAACTCAACCCTTACGCTCACGCGGCCATCTCCCGTTTCCCCAGCCATGCACTCCACGGCCTCCAGTCCCGTTTCACCTATCTCCGACATCCGCCGGCCGGTGGACGCCTCGCTTCGCTTCGCCGAGGACGGCTGGCACGTCTGGTGCGGCAGCGTCCAGGCCCTGCCCGAAGGCGGCTACACCCTTTTCTACTCCCGCTGGCGCGTGGAGCACGGGTTCGACGCCTGGGTCGACCGCTCGGAAATCGCCCGCGCCGAAGGCCCCTCGCCTTGGGGCCCCTTCTCTCATGTGGAGACCGTGCTCACCCGCGAAGACTCCCCAGCCTGGGACGCGCATAACTTTCACAACGTCACCGTGCGCGCCTACCAAGGCCGCTATTACCTCTACTACACCGGCAACTATGGCGACGGCGAGTGGTGGGATCACCGTAACCACCAGCGCATCGGAGTCGCCTCGGCCGACACCCTGCGCGGCCCTTGGCGCCGACTCTCCCGGCCCATCATCGATATCTCGCCCGGCTCTTGGGACGACCTCTGCGTCGCCAATCCCTCCATCACCGACACCCCGGACGGACGCTACCTCATGGTCTACAAAGGCGTCACCGACGGCCCGCGTCCTTTCGGCAGCCGCGTGCTTCACGGCATGGCCTTCGCCGACTCGCCCGAGGGCCCGTTCCTCAAAAACCCGCAACCCTGCTTCCAGATCCCGGGAGCCAAATTCGCGTTCGAAGATCCCTTCCTCTGGCGCGAGGGCGGCACTTATCGCTGCCTGATGAAGGACATGAACGGCGTCCCCGGCTCGCGCAAATGCGCCACCCTTCTCTTCGAGTCCACCGACGGAGTCTCGTGGACGCCCGAACAATTCACGCTCATCGCAACCCCGCACCTTGCCCGACGCGCGCCGGATGGCTCCCTTTTGGTCGAGGATGTGGAGCGCCTGGAACGCCCCAGCTACTTCCGCAAAGGCGACCAAGCCACCCTGTCCTTCGCGGTGAAGCCCCTCGATGGCTCCCCGTCGTTTCTGGTTTTCAAGCCAGGCGTGATTTAAGCCGTATCGGACGGCCTCCATCCGTCCCGCGACAAGAGCGGTGCCACGGAAGATTTTCTTCGCTTAAACCGTTACCCCGGTGCCATGGGAGGGAATACATTGTTCCCTCTTCCCGGCTGCATGAGCAAAGCCCCCAACGCCATCCCCGACTCCCGCTTCATCGAGGCGCTTACCCGGTATCAACCTGTCCTGGAGGCATTTTGCCACGCCCAGCTGGCCAACCGGGCCGACGCTCGGGACGTCTTGCAGGAGACCAACGTCAAGCTCTGGGAAAAGTCCGCCGACTGGGATCCGGAGACGGGGTTTCTCCCCTGGGCCTTCGCCGTCGCCCGATTCACCATCCTCTCCCACGTGCGTGACCGCATGCGCGACCGGCTCGTTTTCGACCCGGATGTGGTCGAGATCATGGTCGGGGAATGCGAAAGCGCCGCCACCGACCTGCCGCCCCGGCAGGAAGCCCTCGGGCGCTGCCTGCAAAAACTGGAGGCCCCGCATCGCTCCCTGCTGCGCGACCACTATGTGTCCGGCCGCAGCCTGCGCGAAATCGCCTCGAACCTCGGTCGCACCGAGGGCGCGGTGAAAATGACCATGATGCGCCTGCGCCAGCAACTCGGCGCCTGCATAGATCGCAACCTCAACCAAGCCCGAGCATGAAGCCCTCGCCCCAATCCGTAGACCGCCGCCTGCTCGCCCTGCTCG
>JBDLWD010000313.1:0-3549 GCA_039804465.1 Verrucomicrobiota bacterium
CCATGCGAAGATGAAACCACGTTGCATTCAGCGTGAATGAATCAGCCGCTCAAAAGAGATAATCTACGCGAGGAGATGGCTGGGCCTGCGGTGGCGGTTGCCCGCGAGAGGCGACCGAGAAAGAAGGAAGCGCGGTCGCGGTGCAGTCCGGATCTGGTGGAGATCTTGCTCATGCTCGCCCACCCGGCGTGGGTGGAGACGGCGGATGGCCGTATACTCTATTACAACAAGGTGCGTCTGGCGGGAGAGGAGGTCGATCCCTTGTTGATGGCGGACATCAGCCGGCGGACGCCCACAGGCGGCATGGTGGAGAATCACCCCGGTGCGCAGTGCGATCCGGCCCCCTTTTCGGCGGTGGCCTTTCCCGTGATGTGCGCGACGGCGGGGAATCTACGCATCGTCGTGGCTTGCCCGGCGGGGGAAGAGCGGGCGCGCGATCAGGAGCTGACTCTGGCGCTTTGGGGCAAGCTGCTGAAAACGGAAACTGATATCGTTTTCGACCCCCGCCTCACCGCCCAGCAACGCCAGGTGTTTCGTTTGCTCCGGCGCAGGCTGACCTACAAGGAAATGGCGGCGGCGCTGGGCGTCGCGCACTCCACGATCCGCGTGCAGGTGGCGTCGGTGCGGAGGCTTTTGGGCAAGGAAAAAGTGCCGGTCTTGCGGCGCTAGTCGCCGCGCCTGAGAGGCGTTTTCAGAGCGGCAGGCGGCATAAACCTAAATAAACCTAAGTTTCATCGCAGAGATGGAACACGAGTTCTGAGCTGGGGGTGCGATTACGCACTAACCAACCCAACTCATGAACCTAAAAATTAAAAAGAAGCACATTACTACTTTGCTGACCGCCATGGCCGCCCTTGGCGGGTCGTCCTTTGCCTTTGCCGCTCCTGTCGGCAACTCCAACGTAAGCACCTCGTTTAGCTCCACGGTTACCCAGCTCAACGGACTCAATGTCGGCAGCCTGCCCGCCGACATTCAAACCGTGGTCGATAACCTGAATGGATATCTCACTTTCGAGCAGAATAAAAATGCCGACCTCTCTTCGGTGCGCGACCTCGCTCAGAATGATGTTAGCTACCAAGAGCAACTGATCGCTATTCAGAGCAAATATATCCAAGATCTAATTTCGATCGACCCACTCAATCCACAGATCGCCGTTGAGCAGGGCAACTTGTCCGCTCTGCAGGGCGACTTGGTCACCAAAAACACCACCCTGACCAATGCGCAGAGCGCCGTCACCAACTCCGATATCAAGATCTCCCTCTACCAGCAGGCGATCAATGGTCCGGTGACCGATGCGCAGACCGCCGCCTCGGATGCGGCTTCCGTATTCACCAACGCCCGCAATCAGTTTGCCTCCGGCGGCGCGCTTACCTCTACCGACGCTTCCGCCACCGGTAGCTCCGGCCTGCAGGGCGTGATCGACTCCATCAACGGAGTGACCGCCGGCGATCAGGCTCCCGTGGTAGCCGCAATCCAAGGCGCCGACACCACCTTCCAAGGAATTGGCGCGAATAACGCCTCGATTGCCGACATCCAGGCCCTCGTTGGCGCGATCAACACCAATTTGCCCACGCTGCCTCCCATTTCCGTCGCCGACAAAGATGCGGCGCTGCAGTCCGTCCTGAATGGCTCCTATGAGCGCAACGCGATCGACACGATTCAGAGCAACGGCATCGCCGGTATCGCTTATCGCGACCCCGCGACTGGCGCTATCCACATCGGACAAAATTCTCTTATCACTAACGAGGTGGGTGGCGTGCAACAGCTCTATGCCCAAGATGCAGGCTCCAATCCTATCAACATCAACGTCACCAACGGTTCTGACCTCTTGGTCAATGGCGTGAGCGTTGCCACCGATGCCGATGTCGCCGCCGAGGCCACGACCCGCGCCACGGAGGACACCGCTATCCGCGGCGAGTTCGCTGCTGCCGACAACGTAGTGCGTTCCGAGTTCGCCGCTGCCGATAACGTGGTGCGTGCCGAATTCGCCGCTGCTGACGTTATCCTGCAGAACAACATCGACGCCGAGGCCGCCACCCGCTTGGCCGAAGACACCAAGCTCCAAGCGAACATCGACGCCGAGGTCGCCAATCGCATCGCTGACGTTGACGCCGAAGAGACCCGCGCCCGCGCCGCCGAGGTCGTTCTCGCTGGTCGTGCCACCGCCCTCGAAACCCGCGCCTCCTCGCTTGAGGGCCGCGCCACTTCGCTCGAGGGTCGCGCCAGCGCCCTCGAAGGCCGCATGGGCAATGCCGAGCGCGACATCCGCAGCCTCCGCAAGGGTATCGCCATGGCCGCCGCGCTCCAGACGCCGGCGATCAACGATGGCGACAAGCAGGCCGTGAAGGTCGGCGCCTCCACCTATGACGGCGAGCAGGGCCTCGGCCTCGGCTACGCCGTTCGCGTCGGTGACAGCGTGACCGTGAACGTGGACGTCGCCACCGGCTTCCCCGAGACCGTCGCCCGCGGCGGCGTGAACCTCAGCTTCTAAGCGGTTCGTCGTCGTTTGGTTGGTTTCAGGCGGGAGAGCTCAAGCGGCTCTCCCGCCTTTTCTTTTTTTCGTCAACAGCCGAGGCAATGATGTATCCAACAGGTTATCCCATGAGCGGTTTTTCTTTTTCTCTGCGCGCCTTCGCGTGCGTGCTTGTCGCGTTGATCTGCGGAATGGCGGCCCCGCGGTCGCATGCCCAGCCGGCCCCGCCGCCCAACGTGCTTTTCCGGCCCGCTTTTCTCACTCCCGATCTGGCCCACTACGCCGGTCTCGCCTTCCGCCTCGAAGACGAAAAGTCCGGACTGCACTACCTAGTCACCGCGCACTCGCTTTTCGGTCCGGCGGCCGATCTCGACGTGCAGATGACGAGCGAGGACATCGCGCGAATAATCGTGGCGGCGGTGGGGGTCTCCTGCACCGATCCACGCTCCGTGGTATTGGCACGCCGTTATCTGCCGCTGCCCGACGCGCGGCGCGCGGATGAGAAAGGCGCGGAAAAGGATATCGCCATGTTCGAGTTGCCGGCCCGGCTGGGCGAGCGCGCCTTGCGCCTTGATCCCGGAGTGTCGCTACGCGGCGATCGCGTCTGGGTCTATGTGAAGTATCCGGGCACCTCGCGCGTGGGCTTGGAGCCGGCGACCCTGGCCTGGGTGGCGGACGGAGAGCTTCGCTACCTTCTGCAAAATCAAGACGCCGATCTACGAGGCAGCACCGGTGCGCCGCTGCTCGCGGCCGACGGCTCGGTGGTCGGCATGCACCTGGGCGTCTTCTCGGCGCGCACAGGCCGCAAGTTTGGCTTCGCCAGTCCTGCGCTGGCGTTGAAAAAAGTGTTCGAGCCGAACGCGAAGACTCCCGCGAGTATCTTGAAGTGAACCGTGAGGTTCGTGGCCTGACTTTGGGGAATGGTGGCCTTCATGTCACCGGCTGAATGTATTCAGACTTTAACCCGAAAAGCGCGATTGATCTCCGCGATCCGGTGTAACCTCGCGGGCATCTGGCGATTCGCTCAACACCTCGATGCACTCACGAGTGCACCTCGGGTTTCGCTCATCCCCATC
>JBDLWD010000314.1:0-3357 GCA_039804465.1 Verrucomicrobiota bacterium
ACGGCACCGCGGTGGCCGCCCTCGTCGCCTCGGTGGCGCCGGCGGCCGGCCTGCTCAGCGTGCGGGTGACCGCACCGGACGGGGCGAGCGACGCATTCGCGGTGGCCCAGGGAATCTACGCCGCGGTGGAAGCGGGCGCGCGGGTGATCAACATCAGTCTGGGCGGGCACGCCACCTCGCCGGTCCTGGGCGAAGCGATCGAGCACGCGATAGCCTCGGGCGCGGCCGTGGTCGCGGCTGCGGGCAACGACCAGGCCGCCGCCCTGGCCTGGCCCGCCGCCTATCCGGGCGTCGTCTCGGTCGGGGCCACGGACGCGGCGGGCAGACAGGCCATTTTTTCGAACTCGGGCGAAGGCCTGCAACTCACCGCCCCCGGCTACGTCGTCCAGACAAAGGGACCGGCCGGCGAGCCCATCGGCTTTAGCGGCACCTCGGCGAGCGCACCGGTGGTGGCCGGCGCGCTGGCGACCGTGCTTTCGCAGTCACCAGGGCTCAGTCCCGCCGAAGCCGCGGATATACTTGCCTCGCACGCCAACGACGGCGGTCCGGCGGGCGCGGACAACGACTACGGGCGCGGGACCTTGAATCTCGGCTGGGCGCTTGAGCGCGACAACCCGGCGCGCCTCGACCCCGCGATCTCCGGCCAGAGTTACGACCCGGCCACCGGGGCCGTCTCCGTGGTGGTTCAAAATCGAAGCGCGACCTCGCTTTCGGGCCTGGCCGTAGACGTAAGTCTGGACGGTCGGGACGCGCGGCGCGAACTGGCGGAACTGGCCCCCGGCGCTTCCGCCACCATCACGGTGCCGACGCGAATCCTGGCGGAGGGAGAAACGCTGAAAGTGGTTTCCAGACTGGCGCTCCCGGCCGGCCTGGAAGACGCGGACGAGAGCAACAATGCCCGCGGCGGCCTGGCAAACGGTATAGCCTCCCGCCCTTGAGCGCTCCGGAGATGCGCGCGCGAGCGGACTAGTTCAGAAGACCGTGATACATGCACCAGCGGGTGAGGCCGACGACGTCGCGCACGCCTAGCTTGGCGTAGATGTTGGCGCGGTGTTTTTCCACCGTCCGCGTGCTGAGCCCGAGCTTGGCGGCGACTTCCTTGGAAGACATCGCACCCGTGACGAGCGCGGCGATCTCGCGCTCTCGAGGGGTGAGGACCTCGGGTTTTATATTCTCCGCATGGCCGGGAAGACTGATGGGACGCTCCTCGGCGGGCGGCGCTATGCCGGCCGCGCTCTGGTAGCTCATGCCGCCGGCAAGCACGCCGCGGATGATCTTGATCAAGTCGGCGGCGCTGGCGGTCTTGTCCGCGAAACCTTGCACGCCCAGCTTGAGCAATTCGCGGGGGAGTTCGTTGCTCGGATGCGCGGTGAGCAGCAGCACGACCAGATGGGGCAGCTCGTGGCGAATCGTTTTGACGACTTCCATGCCGCTCATGTCGGGCAGCATCAAATCGAGCAGGAGCGCCTGGGGCTTCGACTTGACGCACACATCGATGCCGTCCTGACCGCTGGCGCACTCCCCCACCACCTCCACTCCGTCGATTTTTTTGAGAACCTGACGGACGAACTGGCGGTAGACCGGATCATCTTCGATGATCACCACCCGGGTGCAAAGCGCTATGTCGGAAGAGAGCCGGACGACATCCTCGGACGATTTGGCGGGGCGGCTCATCTTTACGTAGCCGATAAAACTACGTAGGCGAAAAGACGCAAGGCGCAAGCGCGCGCGGCCCGGGCAGGATTCACGCCTCCGGAACAAGCCAATGCAGCCCGCCGGTGGCGCCCGGAGCCTGGGCGAGAATGGGCGCGAGCCAGGCGGCCAGTTCCGCCAGGTCCCCGGCGGATCCCCAGGGCGGATTGATCACCAGCACGCCGCAGCCCCAGAGCTTGAGCGCACACCCTTCCCCGCCCACCAGCAACTCCACGACGTAGCAGGGCGGCAAGGCCTTGAACGAGAGCAGATCGCGATAGAAGACATCGACCTTCGCGCGCGCCGTGAGCGGATACCACACGGCAAACGTGGCCCCGGGCAGACGGCGAAGCCCCTCTTTTAGCGACTCGGCCGCCTGCGCCCATTCATCCTGGGCCTCGAAAGGCGGATCGATGAGAACCAAAGCCCGACGCTCGAGCGGAGGAAGAAAAGCCCGAGCCGCGGCATAGCCGTCCATCTCCCGGACGGACACCCGCCTCGCGCCGGCGAACTCCTCCGCCAGCGCGGCAGCCTCCTCGGGATGCCTTTCGCACAAAACGGCCCTATCCTGGGGACGCATGCGGGCATGGGCCAGCCGTGGTGATCCGGGGTAAAAACGCGGGCCACCATCGGCGGCCCCGGGGGTTCCGTTGGCCGCGCGCGCGGCGGCATCGAAGGCGCGGACGGCGGCGAGATAATCGGCCGCGGCGGGCGGGGCGTCGCCGCGCGCCCAGATGCGCCCAAGCCCGTCCGGCCACTCCGGGGCGCGGGGGCGCGAGGCTCCGCCCGCGGCGGCGGCCAGGTCGTAGCCGCCGCGGCCCGCATGCGTATCCAGATACAGAATACCCTTTTCCTTGGCCTGCAGGCCGGCGAGAAGGCGCAGCAGCACGGCGTGCTTGAGCACGTCGGCGAAGTTTCCCGCGTGGTAGTGGTGGCGGTAGTTCACGTCGCGGTTGCGCGGTTCAGGCGCGGACCGCGGCGCCGGCCACGGGGACCTTCACCACCGTCTTCCGAACCACGGCGGGGGCTCCGTCGGCCAGGGATGGCATGTGGCCGTCGGCCGGGAAAAAAATCGCCACTCCACCCGGCCCCACCCTCAGCGTGGATCCGCCGGACGCCGGGCCGAAGAACATGAGGTCGCGCTCCGCCCGGTAGTCCTCTGTCAGCTTTAGCCCGGCCGACTCGATCACGCCCATGAGTTCGCGGCCGGAGATCACGACCTGGACGTCGATGTAGCGCTCATGGGCCTCCCACTTGCCCTCGGCGGGCGGCTTGGCCTCGTAAGCCTGCTCGAGGGCGAAGACCCCCTCCTCCAGCTCGACCCGCACGGTTTTGCCCACGGGCACGGCAGCGAGTCGCGCGGCCTCGGCCGATCCGGGCGCGAGGCAACGCCCGACGTAGGCGAAAGCGACTTCGAAAGCCGGCGACGACGCGATCTGCGCGCGCACGGTGGAGAGGGAACCGAAAAGGGCCATTCCCGCAGCCTCGCGACAGGCCTCGCGCGCTGGCAAGCTAGAGCTTGGGCCAATCCACCGCGCGCAGACCGCGTAGCGCCCTTGCGACAGCAAGCCGCTTTGCGCTCGCACGGGGCCGGACCGCCGCCTTTATCGCGGGCCAACATGGCAATGGAATTCGGCTGGTGGGTGCGCGACGATCCCGAGCAGG
>JBDLWD010000315.1:0-6838 GCA_039804465.1 Verrucomicrobiota bacterium
CTCGCCCGCCGCGACACCCAGTGGACCTTGGCCATCGCGACCCTCGACGGCCAGTCCTTCGCCCCGAAGATCGATACCGGTGACGCTGTCCTCACCCCCTGGTTTGAGACCAACTCACGCCGCTACGAAATCGCCCAGCGCGTCGCCGTCTCCGCCATCAAGTTCCCCTCTTCCCGCTTCGCCGGCTCCGTCACCCTGACCGACGCCGAGATCCGCGCCGCCTACGACGCCGATCCCTCCCGCTACCCCGCGCCCGCCGACCCCAAGCCCGAAGCCGGCAAGGAGCCAAACGCCGACGCCACCTTCGCCCTAGTCCGCGCCCGCGTGGAAGCGGACCTCCGCAAGCAGCGCGCCGAAAAGGCCGCCCTTGCCGCCGCCGACGACCTCACCGTCAAGCTCCTCGAACAGCGCGTGGCCGCCGACAAAATCCCCGCCTACCTCGCCACCCAAAATCTCGCCCTCGAGGACATCGGCCCCATCGGAGAGGGCTCCGTGCCCGCCGTGCTCGGTGGTGCCGGCGCCGCCCGGCAAATCCTGCCCGAGATCATCCGCCTCGGCGCCGACCGCCCCTACTCCAACTCCCTGCCCGTCCCCGAAGGTGCCGTCGTTCTCGTCTGGCGCGAGAGCATCCCCGCCCGCATCCCCGCCTTTGCCGAGGTCAAGGACAAGGTCCTCGCCGACTACCAGACCGAGGAAAAACGCCGCCTCTTCAACGAGGTCGGTCGCAAGCTTCGCGACACCGTTCTCGCCGCCGTCTCCACCGGCAAACCCTTCGCCGAGGCCGTCAACTCCGCCGCCTCCGCCGCCGGCGTGAAGGCCGACATCAAGACCCCCGCCTCCTTCACCCTCTCCAAACCGGCCCCCGAGATCGACTACACCGCCTTCCAAGCCCTAGCCTCCCTCAACCAGGGCGGAGTGAGCGAATTCCTCCCGACGCGCGACAACGGCGCCATACTCGTCCACGCGCTCAAAAAGGAAACCCCCGCCTTTGATCCCGCCTCTCCCGCCGCCGCCGAGATCAAGGGCCAGCTCGGCCCCATCCTCTCCGAACGCAACGCCCAGGGCATGCTGTCCGCCATGATCGAGGCCGAACTGGCCAAGTCCGCCCCCGTGACTGAATAAGGACTCCGCCATCCGCACCTTCGCCCCGGCCGCATCGCGCGCCGGGGCTTTTTCTTGTCCGCCATTCCGGCTTTCAGCTCCCGCGCACCATCGCGTTTTCCACTGGCTGTTCGACTTTGCACCCCGAACCCTGTTTTTTGCTCTCGTGCCCATCCACCGCTACGTTCCCGTCCCCGCCCCCTGCCGCCTTTGCGGTGACGGCTTCGATCATCGGCAATCCCCCTCCGAAGCCGATCTCGCCGCCTGCCCCACTTGCGGACAGACCGTGAAACGCGCCGCCGTGCACGCCGTGAATACCCCGAAACTTCTCAAGCCGCTCTCCGTCTCCGATGCCAAGAGCCTGGGCTTTTCCGTTTTCAAGAAAACCTCCTCCGGCGAATTCGAACGTCAATGACCGCTCCCTCCCGTAACGCCCGCGCACTGTTTGCCGCCCTCCTGCTCGCGGCCCTCGCCCTCCGCGCCGACGATCAGGCCTCCGCGCCGACCGATACGCCCCCGGCCGACACGGGCCTCACCCCGCTGCCCGCCCCGTCCGCCGAGGTGCCCCCCGCCAGCCCGGCCGAACGTTCTCCCGTGGCCGACATCATGGCCGCCCCGGCGCCCGTCACCCCCTACGCCGACGCGCTCACCCTCGAGGACGCCATCACCCAGTCGCTCGCCGCCAATTTCGACATCCAGATCCAGCGCGCCACCAGCAAGGCCACCACCGAGGCCGAGGCCATCGCCCGCTCCGATTACGATCCGACCGTCGCCGTCACCACCTCCACCCGCCAGACTCAGGGCGTTCGCGCCACCGTCGACACGAATGGCAACATCATCCCGGGCGCCGGCACCCGCGTCGACAACGACGACACGCGCCTGAGCCTAAGCCAAAAAATCCCCCTCGGCACCACCATCACCGGCTCTACCGCGCTGAACCGCCGCGATTCCAACCGCGCCAGCGCCACCCTGCCCGACCCCGCCTACGATTCCGACGTCGCCATCAGCGTGCGCCAGCCCCTGCTCCGCGGCGCCGGAGTCGATATCAACAACGCCGCCCTCGAACGCGCCAAGCTCGGCACCGAGCGCGCCCGCTCCGATTTCGCAGCCGAGGTCTTCTCCGTGGTCCGCGATGTCGAGGTCGGCTACGCCAACCTCGCCTATGCCCGCGAGCAGGTCGGCATCCGCGCCTTCTCCCTCGAGGTCCGCAAAAAGCTGCTCGAGGAAATCCGCGTCCGGCGAGACACCGGCGTGGCCACCGATCTCGAGGTGCTGCAGGCCGAGGTCGGCGTCGCCTCCGCCGCCCGTGATCTCGTGCTCGCCCGCCAGACCGCGCGCGACCGCGAGGACGAGTTGCTCCGCCTCCTTGGCCAGGAGACCTTCGAAAACCCCGTCGGCCCCGTGGCCCTGCCGCCCGTCGCACCCCCGGCCGTGAATCTCGCCGCCAGCCTCGAGCGCGCCCGCTCCAACACGCCCGAATACTTCTCCGCCCTCGCCGCCATCCGCCAGCAGGAGATCGACGTCCGCAGCGCCACCAACGCCCGCCTGCCCCAACTCGATCTCGACGCCACCGCCGGCTACACCAACACCGACCGTGAACTGCGCGCCAGCACGGCAAACCTCTGGGACGGCAACGGCTACAACTGGCGCGTCGGCGCCTCCCTCAGTTTCCCCTGGGGCTTCCGCGAGGAACGCGCCCGGCTCCGCCAGGCCCGCGCCGGACGCGAACGCGAAGGACTGCGCCTCGCGCAGATCGAGCAGTCCATTCTCGTAAACGTCCGCAACGCCGTCCGCGCCCTCGAGGCGGGAATGGAAAATCTTCGCCTCTCCTCGCTCACCGCCGAGCTTCGCGCCCGCGAGTTCGAGACCGAGAAGGCCCGCTACGACAGCGGCCTCTCCACCTTCCGCCGCGTGCAGGAGTCCCAGGACGACCTCGACCAGGCCCGCCTCGCCGAGCTTCAGGCCAAGGTGAACCTTCGCGTCGCCCAGTCCAACCTGGACCACCTCGAAGGCACCGCCTCCGAACGCTATCGCCTGAAGCTCCTACCGTAGGGCCGCCGCCTGCAGACGACCTAGGCGCCAACAGCTTCACATGCGCACGCCCTCCGAGTGCCCCGTCTGCGGCGAGGATCTTCCGCCCAAGGCCCGCTCCTGCCCGCACTGCGGCGCCGACGAGCGCACCGGCTGGAACGAGGAAGCCACGCGCTACGACGGCGCGGACATCCCCGACTCCGCCTTCGAGGACACGCCTTCACCCGCCCGCCGCCCCCGGCGCATCGGAGCCGGCGGACTGCACCCGCTCTGGTGGCTCGTCGCCCTCGGCCTTACGCTGCTTTTCCTCTGGAGCCTGCTCGGCCCCTTGGTCTGACGCAGCGCCCGCGGCCCTATCCCCGCGCCTCGCTCTATTCCCCTTTACTACCCCGAACTGGAAAAGCACTTTATGCCCATCATGACCGCGATTCACGTTCCTATTCTCGGCGTCTTCGGCCTCGGCGGCGCCGAGCTTCTTATCATCGGTGGTATCGTTGTTCTCCTCTTCGGAGCCAAGAAGCTGCCCGAGCTTGCCAAGGGCCTTGGCAAGTCGGTCAACGAGTTCAAAAAAGCCTCTGCCGAGGCGAAGGAGAAAGACGAGGAAGCCTCCCCGGAGGAGCTCAAGGCCCAGCTCGCCGCCGCCAAAGCCGAGCTCGCCGCAAAGAGCGCCAAGGGCGCCGAAACTGCCAAGCCCGGCAATAACTGAGCGGCTCATAAATCCGCACCGTTTTGGCAAAAGCCCGGCCGGTTCGGCCGGGCTTTTGTATGTCCAAGGCCGGCCCGAATCCGCGACGGCCAAGGACACGGCGGATCAATGCTTACGAGGCAGGGCGACGCGATACGGTCCGCGCAAGGTCGCCAAATCAGCGGGCTCGGAGCGCTGAGTGATGACCACGCGCTTCTGCTCGGCCAAGTCCGCAAGGACGGCCCTCAACTCCGCCTGCGTCGAACCCAGCCGGCTTGCCAGGACCCCCGGACACAGGGTGGCGCCGGGGCGCAAGCCCGCCAGTTCGCACAAGATGGCATCCTCGACTGGAACAGCCTTCGCAACGGCTGGCTTTCGGGCCCCGGGCCCTTGCCGGCCGCCGCGAGGCGATGGTCCGGAGGAGTCGGTGCTCAAACCGCGTGCTCGTCCAAATACGCGCGGATGGCCGCGGCATCGGCCGTCAGCTTGTGCTTCACCAGCGGGCGGGCCTTCAGCGCCTCCAGACTGGGGTGCGTAGGCTCGACGCCAATCGCCGACAAGATGGTGTCGGGGAACTTGGCCGGGCTGGCGGTGGCGAGCACGATGCTCGGGCGGTCCTTGGCGAGCGACTTGAAGCCGCAGGCGGTGTGCGGATCGGCGATGTAGCGGTAATCCTGATACACCTGGCGGATCATGCCGTGGATCTCGGCGTCGGTCATGCGCGAGGCGGTGAAGGTGTCGCGGTCGAAGTTCTCGAAGGTGTAGGCGCCGGTCTTCTTGAAGGTCTCCATGACCTCCCGCACCCTGGCCGGGTTTTGCCCGACGCTGTAGTAGAGGAAGCGCTCGAAGTTGCTCGACACCTGGATGTCCATCGAGGGCGCCAGCGAGGGCGTGACCGCCGAGGTGCGGTAGTCGCCGTTGGTGAAGAGGCGGTGCAGAATGTCATTCTGGTTGGTGGCGACGCGGAAGGAGTGCAGCGGCACGCCCATCTTCTGGAGCAGCCAGCCCGCGAGCACGTTGCCGAAATTTCCGGTCGGCACGACCCACTCGATCTCGTTGCGCACGTTCTCCGGGAGGCGGAGCCAGGCCCACAGGTAGTAGACGCACTGGGCGAGGATGCGGGCGAGGTTGATGGAGTTGACCGCGCTCAGGCGGTGGCGGGTGCGGAACTCCTGGTCGGCGAAGAGCTCCTTCAGCGCGGCCTGCGCGTCGTCGAAGGTGCCGGAGATGGCGAGGGCGTGGACGTTGGCCGCGCCGGTGCAGGCCATCTGGCGCTCCTGAAGCGGCGAGGTGCGGCCGTCCGGATAAAGGATGAAGATGGCGGTGCCGGGCTTGCCGAGCAGGCCGTGGATGGCGGCCGAGCCGGTGTCGCCCGAGGTGGCGCCGAGGACGTTGATCGACTGGCCGCGGACCGCGCACTGGTTGCCGTAGAGGTTGCCGAGGAGCTGAAGGGCGAAGTCCTTGAAGGCGAGCGTGGGGCCGTGGAATAGCTCGAGCACGTAAGTGCGATCGTCGAGCTTAACTATCGGCGCGATGTCGGGGTGCGAGAAGGTGGTGTAGCTCTTGGCGACAAGGCTGCGGAGCGTGTCGGCCGGGATGTCGGTCGCGAAGCGCGAGATGAACTCGAAGCAGAGTTCGGCGTAGGAGAGCGAGGCGAAGCGGGCGAGGTCGGCGGCGGTGAAGCGCGGCAGAGACTCGGGCAAGTAGAGCCCGCCGTCAGGCGCCAGGCCGGTGGCGACGGCGTCGGAAAAACCGAGTGCGGGTGAAAGGCCGCGGGTGGAGATGAACTTCATACGAGAACTAGTCGGCGAGATCGATTCGGGTGATAAAAATGAGCTTCGCCGAATGATCGACCCAGTAGGCTATGGCGTGATTACCTCGAATGACATGAGACATGGGGCGCCCGTCTGCCTCGGCCCGGACGTAATCCGGCTCGGCAAAAGGGCTGCGCGCCAGAACTTCGCATTCGTTTAGCAGTTTACGGCGTTCGGATAGAGGCAAAGCGAACAGCGACTGGATGGCATCCTCGTGGATTGTATGCGCGTAACGCACGCAACTCAGACGCCCAGCCGCTTACGTGCCTCGGCAAGCGATATTCCTTTGCCGGCGAGGAGTTCCCGATTGCGACGGGCGGTCTCACGTTTCCAAGCCGCCGTTTCGCTCCGCAATTGGATGAGATAGAGCTGAATCTCGCGGCGCTGCCTCTGGTTCATCTTGGCGATCCGCGCTTTGACTTCTTCGACACTCATGATGGCAAATTAGATCAAGGGCACGGGGCGTCAACGGCGGGCGAGACCGGCTCAGAGGTTCTCGAGCGCGAAGGCCTTGTGCGCGACGCGGGCGGCGTCATCGGCCTTGGCCTTGTCGATCAGGACCGAGATCTTGATCTCGGAAGTGCTGATGAGCTGGATGTTCACGCCGGCCTCGGCGAGCGCGGTGAAGAGCGTGGCGGCGACGCCGCTGTGGGTCTTCATGCCGACGCCGACCACGGAGAGCTTGGCAATGGCCTCGTCGATCTCGACCTGGCCGCCACCGAGGGCCGCGAAGACGGGCTCAAGGGCCTTCTTGGCCTTGTGCGTCTCGGTGCCGGGGACGGTGAAGCTGAGGTTGGCCACGCCGTTGCGGCCCACGTTCTGCACGATCATGTCGACGATGATGGAGGCGTCGGCGAGGCCCTTGAAGATCTTCGCCGCGGAGCCGGGCTGATCGGGGATGTTGGTGATGGTGACCTTGGCCTGGTCCTTGTCGACGGCCACGCCGCGCACGACGACCTTTTCCATGTAAGCGATTTCCTGTTTCACGATGGTTCCTGGGTTGTAGTTAAAGGAGGAGCGGACTTCGAAAACGACGCCGTACTTGGCGGCAAACTCCACGGAGCGGGACTGCATGACCTGGCTGCCGAGCGAGGCGAGTTCGAGCATCTCGTCGTAGCTGATTTCATCCAGCTTCCGCGCGTTCTTCACCACGCGCGGATCAGCGGTGTACACGCCGTCGACGTCGGTGTAGATCTCGCATTTGTCG
>JBDLWD010000316.1:0-2587 GCA_039804465.1 Verrucomicrobiota bacterium
CGTTGCTTACGTGGACTTTCTCCACGCCCCTGGAGGGCGTCATTCGCGTCCGGGTCGAACACTTTATCGGCGGCGCCAAGCGCATCCCGCGCGTGCCACTCACCGTCTCCTCAGACCTCCCCTTGGATGTCGAGGAAGGCGCCGAGGAGATGATCATCCGCTCCGGAGACTTGAGTGCACGCGTGGCCCGAAATCCTTGGCTTCTTTCGTTTGAGCACCAAGGTCGCGTGCTTACCCGCTCCGGCTCGCGAGGTGCCGCCTATCTCACCGTCGACGGCAAACCCTACATCCGCGAAAAGCTCTCCCTCGGGGTCGGGGAAAACGTCTACGGCCTCGGTGAGCGCTTCACCGCCTTTGTCAAAAACGGCCAGGTGGTGGAAAACCAGAACAAGGACGGCGGCACTTCCTCCGACCAGGTCTACAAGGCGGTCCCGTTTTATCTCACCAACCACGGTTACGGCGTGCTGGTGAACGAGACCGGCCATGTTTCCTTCGAGGTGGCCTCCGAGCACGTTTCCGCCGTTCAGTTCAGCCAGGCCGGCGAAAGCCTCGAATATTTCGTGATCCTCGGGCCGACGCCCAAGGAGATCTTGCGCCGGCTCACCGCCCTCACCGGCCGCCCCGCCCTGCCGCCGGCCTGGACTTTCGGCCTGTGGCTGACGACCTCTTTCACCACCAGCTACGACGAAGCCACCTGCACCAGCTTCATCGAGGGCATGAAGCAGCGCGACCTGCCCCTGCATGTCTTCCACTTCGACTGCTTCTGGATGCGCGAATTCGATTGGTGCGATTTCCGCTGGGACCCCGCCGTCTTCCCCGATCCCGAGGGCATGCTGCGCAGGCTTCATCAGCGCGGTTTGAAAATTTGCGTCTGGATAAATCCTTACATCGGCCAGCGCTCGCCTCTCTTCGCCGAAGGCGCGGCCGGCGGCTATTTCATCAAACGCACCGACGGCTCCGTCTGGCAGACCGACCAATGGCAACCCGGCATGGCCATCGTCGACTTCACCAACCCCGCAGCCTGCGCCTGGTATGCCGGCCACCTGCGCCGCCTCCTCGAGATGGGCGTCGATTCGTTCAAGACCGACTTCGGTGAGCGGATTCCCTCCGACGGCGTGGTTTATCACGACGGTTCCGATCCGCTTCACGTCCACAACCTCTACCCTATCCTTTATAACGAGTGCGTCTTCCGCCTCCTCGAGGAAGTGCGTGGCAAAGGCGAGGCCGCTCTCTTCGCCCGCTCCACCTACGCCTCAGGCCAACGTTTCCCCATCCACTGGGGCGGCGATTGCCAATCCACCCTGGAGTCGATGGCCGAGAGTCTCCGCGGCGGTCTCTCCCTGGGACTCTGCGGATTCGGCTACTGGAGCCATGACATCGGGGGCTTCGAGGGTCTCCCCCCTGCCCATATCTACAAACGCTGGCTCGCCTTCGGACTGCTCTCTTCGCACAGTCGCCTCCACGGCAGCACCTCCTACCGCGTGCCGTGGAATTACGACGAGGAAGCCTGCGATGTGCTTCGCCACTTCACCCGTCTCAAGTGTTCGCTCATGCCCTATCTCTACGGTGCGGCGGTCGAGGCTCACCAAGACGGTGTGCCCATGCTGCGCGCCATGGTGCTTGAGTTCCCCGACGACCCGGCCTGCGCCTGCCTGGATCGGCAATACATGCTCGGCTCGAACCTCCTTGTCGCCCCGGTTTTCACCGAGGATGGCACGGTGGAATTTTATCTGCCAAGCGGCCGCTGGACGCACCTGATAAGCGGCGCGGTGGTAGAGGGTGGCCGTTGGTTGCGAGAGAAACACGATTTCCTGAGCCTGCCTATTTACGTTCGGCCCGGCACGGTCTTGCCCATCGGCGCAGATGCCACCAAGCCGGATTACGACTATACCCGCGGACTCACCCTGAAGCTGTATGGCTTCGATGAAGGCCACTGCGCAGTTTGCCGGATACCAACCCTCGAAGGCAAAATCGCCGCCGAGATCCGGGTCCGTCGGCGGCACGGACAGACCGACATTGAATGGGATAACGACTTGAAGGACATCAAGGTGGAGATCCCGGAGACCCGGCAGCTCTACTCCCCCAAATCCGGCGGCCACAGCCTGAAGATCGTGGGTTGAGCCCATCCCGCCAACGCCCCGACTCTTACGGGCTTGAGCCTTCCGCACGACGGCGATTTATGTGGGGCGTATGGCGCGCCCCGCAAAGATCAATTCCTCTAAACCTGCCACACTTGCCGATATAGGCCGGGCCGTGGGCGTGTCCGCCATGTCGGCCTCCGCCGTGCTTAACGGCTCGCGGACCTCCACGCGCATTTCCGCGGAGACTCGCAACCGCATCCTCGAGGAGGCCGCCCCCTTGCGCTACCGGCCCAACGCCGCTGCGCGAGCGCTCAACCGCAGAAAAATGAACACGCTTGGCCTGGCGGCCATCGTGGATTCTGGCGAGCTCAACGCTTATTGCCTGGAGATCCTGAACGGCGTGCTCGAGGCGGCGGGCCGCTTTAATCAGAACATAACCGTCTTTACCCTGCATGACTGGAACGTCGACGCCGATCGACTGTGCGACTTCTGCGATGGCCGCATCG
>JBDLWD010000317.1:0-4113 GCA_039804465.1 Verrucomicrobiota bacterium
TCGCCGACCTCTTCGCCGGCGTGCACGCCGCCGGCGGCTTCTGCGTAGTCGCCACCGATCTCCTCGCCCTCACCCTCCTCCGCGCACCCGGCGAATTCGGAGCCGACGTCGCCGTCGGCTCCGCCCAGCGCTTCGGCGTCCCCCTCGGCGGCGGCGGCCCCCACGCCGGCTTCTTCGCCACGCGCGACGCCCTCAAGCGCCAGATGCCCGGCCGCCTCGTCGGCGTGTCCAAAGACGCGCAAGGCCGCCCCGCCCTCCGCCTCTCCCTTGGCACCCGCGAGCAACACATCCGCCGCGACAAGGCCACGTCCAACATCTGCACCGCCCAGGTTCTCCTCGCGGTCATGGCCTCCATGTATGCCGTCTGGCACGGCCCCGCCGGCCTCCGCCGCATCGCCACCCGTATCCATATCGCCACGACGCTCCTCGCCGCCGCCCTCCGCCGCGCCGGCGCAACCGTCAACACCGGCCCGGTCTTCGACACCCTGACCATCGGCAAGGTCTCCGCTGCCCGCGTCCACGCCAATGCCGGGGCCAAGAAGATCAACCTGCGCGCCATAGACGACACCACCGTCGCCCTCTCCCTCGACGAAACCGTCTCCGAGGCCGACATACGCGACATCCTCTCCTGCTTCAGCGAATCCGCCGAACTCCTCGCCTCCGACCTCCCACCCACCGCCCCCTCCGCCTCGACCGCCCAAGCCCGATGTCAATCAATGATTGACATCGGATCGACCCTCGGCGCCCAAGCACGCGCCTCGGCTTATCTCACGGCCAAGGTATTCAATTCCTACCACACCGAGCACGAGCTCCTCCGCTACATCAAGCGGCTTGAGGCCAAGGATCTTTCCCTGTGCCACTCGATGATCTCGCTGGGCTCCTGCACCATGAAGCTCAACGCCGCCAGCGAGATGTTCCCCGTCTCCTGGCCCGAGTTCGGTGCCATCCACCCCTTCGCCCCCGAGGAGCAGCGCCGCGGCTACGCGCGCCTCGCCCGCGAGCTTGAAGCCTGGCTCTCCGAGATAACCGGCTTCGCCGCCGTTTCCCTCCAGCCGAACGCCGGCTCGCAGGGCGAATACGCCGGTCTCCTCGCCATCCGCGGCTACCAGGAGGCCCGCGGTCAGGGCCACCGCACGATCTGCCTCATACCCACCTCCGCCCACGGCACAAACCCCGCCTCCGCCGTCATGTGCGGCTACGAGGTCGTCCCCGTCGCCTGCGACACCCAGGGCAACATCGACCTCGCCGACCTCAAGGCCAAGGCCGACCTACACGCCGAGCGCCTCGCCGCGCTCATGATCACCTACCCGTCCACCCACGGCGTATTTGAAACCACCATACAGGAGATCTGCGCCTATATCCACGCGAAGGGCGGCCAGGTCTACATGGACGGCGCCAACATGAACGCCCAGGTCGGCCTCACTTCGCCCGGCCGCATCGGCGCCGACGTCTGCCACCTCAACCTCCACAAGACCTTCTGCATTCCGCATGGCGGCGGCGGCCCCGGTGTGGGTCCCGTCTGCGTCGCGGCCCATCTTGCCCCCTACCTGCCCGGCCACCCCGTGAGCGCCCCGCGCCACGTTCTCGCCGACGGCTCCGCGCTCACCCCGACCGCCATCGGCGCCGTATCCGCCGCGCCCTACGGCAGCGCGAGCATCCTCGTCATCCCTTGGATGTATATCCGCATGATGGGCGAGGCCGGCCTGACCGACGCGACCAAACTCGCCATCCTCAACGCCAACTACGTCGCCGCCCGATTGGAAAAGTTTTTCCCCGTGCTCTATCGCGGGCAGAACGGACGCGTCGCCCACGAATGCATCATCGATCTGCGCGGCTGGAAAAAGCACGGTCTCGAGGTCGAGGACGCCGCCAAACGCCTCATGGATTACGGCTACCACGCCCCGACCATGAGCTGGCCGGTCGCCGGCACTCTCATGATCGAGCCCACCGAGAGCGAGTGCCTCGCCGAGCTCGACCGCTTCTGCGACGCCCTGATCGGCATCCACGGCGAGATGCAGGCCGTCGCCAACGGCGAGGCCGACAAGCTCGACAACCCGCTCAAACACGCCCCGCACACCAACCTCGTGGTCTGCGCCGACGAGTGGAAACGCGGCTACTCTCGCGAACTCGCCGCCTTCCCTGCGCCATGGACGCGCGCCAGCAAATTCTGGCCCGCCGTCGGCCGCGTGGACAACGTCTACGGCGACCGCAACCTCGTCTGCTCCTGCGTAGGCATGGAGGCCTACGCCGACGCGAGATAAGCCAAAGCCTTTGACGAGGAGGCGCGGAGACGCGGAGGAAGCCGGGAGAATGATTTTTCACGGCACCTCTCTTTCCACGCCCATCGGGCAAATTTGTTTGGCCGTGGATGAACGGGGCGCGATAGCCGCGCTGGCCGTCGAGGGCACCCGTTCGCTCGCGTCGTTCCTTCCGCCCGCTGCTGTCATCACCCCGCATCCCACGCGCAGCAAAGCGGCCGTGGCCGAACTGCGCGCCTACTTCGCCGGCGAGTTGCGCGCCTTTACGCTCCCGATCGCGCCAGCCACCGGCACTCCCTTCCAGCGGCGCATCTGGCAGGCGCTCTCACGCATACCCTACGGCGTGACCTGGAGCTACGCCCGCCTCGCGGCCGAGACGGGAAGCGTGGCCCGCGCCGCCGGCCAGGCCAACGGCGCCAATCCGCTCTGCATTGTCGTGCCCTGCCACCGAGTCATCGCAGCCGACGGCACGCTCGGCGGCTACTCCGGCGGCCTCGACCGCAAACGCTGGCTGCTCCGGCACGAAGGCGCGCTCTTGGCTTAGTTTAATTCTTAACGCAGAGACGCGGAGGCGCGGAAAACCATCACCAAAAGAGAGCGCGTCTACCTTACTCTCCTCAGCGACTCTGCGCCTCGCGTTAAAAGAAACGCCTCAGTCTTGCGGCTCGGCGCGGTGCGCGTCGGTCGCCAACGCGGGCGCTAGGACGACGTTCTTGATCCGGATGCCCTCCATCTTTGTAACGATGCGCTCGGCCTCCTCCGACTTCACATCCACGAGGGTGTGGCGCTGATGGATGTCCATCGCGCCAACGACCGCAGCCGGCAGACGAGTGACGCCGGCGATCTTGCCCACCACGTCGGCGGGCGTGACGAGGTTCTTCCGGCCCACGTTGAAATAAAGGGTGGTGTAACCCGGCTCGCGCCCGGTGCGCGCGGGGCGCTCAAATTTTTGTTTGCTCGGGCGGGCCGGTCGCTCGGACGCATCGGGCCTGGCATCGCCGCCAAAATAAGCTTCGCGCTCTTCGCTCGCCTGAAACTTCGGCGCCGGTTTGTGCGCCGCCGGTTTGTGCGCGGGCATGGGCACGGGAATCGGCGGCCGGCTCTCGTCATCGTAGGGACGCGAATGCTTGGGCTGGGTCATCACCGGGGCGGAGGCGCCGTCGTCGCCGTCCGTTTCCGGAGAGCCGGGCTGGCCGCCGTTCATCAGGTGGATGAGCGCCGCGATGATGTCAGTGCTGTTGTAGCCCTGCTCGAGCAGGCGGTCGACCATGCGATCCTGCGGGCGAAATTGCTTCGCGTCCAAGGTGGCGCGCAGTCGTTCGAAAAACACATTCTCGCGCGCCTCCTCGACCTGGTCGAGCGAAGGCACGCGCTCGCGGCGCAGGGGCAGGCGTGCGTAGCGAATCATGTTTTGCAGGCCGTAGATCTCGCGCCCGCTTACGAAGGTGAAAGCACGGCCGGTGCGCCCGGCGCGGCCGGTGCGCCCGACGCGGTGCGTGTAATCCTCCGCATCGTTAGGCAGATCATAGTTGAACACCACCTCGAGGTCGTCGACATCGAGGCCGCGCGCGGCGACGTCGGTCGCGACCAGAAACTCGAAGCCCCGGCGGCGGAACTTGTCCATCACGCGGGTGCGCACCGCCTGGGTGATGTCACCATGCAGACGGTCTACCGCGTAGCCGCGCGAAGCGAGGATCTCCACCAGCTCGTCGACCATGTTCTTGGTCGCGCAGAAAATGATGCCGTAACGAAAGTCGTGCAGGTCGATCAGGCGGGTCAGAGCCTCGACCTTGGAGCGACGGTCCACCTCGAGGTAAACTTGGTCCACCTTCGGCGCGTTTTGCGCCTGAGCCTC
>JBDLWD010000318.1:0-5976 GCA_039804465.1 Verrucomicrobiota bacterium
GGGTGTCCCCAGCCGCTCCAGCTGCCTCACCTGCCACACTCCCCAAGCCGGCGGCTCGCTCTCCTTCAACATCCGCCAGCTCAACCGTCAGGGTCTCATCTACGGTTACGGCGGCAACCAGCTCTCCGTCCTGGAGACGGCCGGTTATTTCTCCGCCTCGCCCGGCGACCCGAAATCGCTGCCGCGCCACGTCCGCCCCGACGAGGCGATCTACTCCGCCGAGGCCCGCGCCCGCTCCTATCTGGCGGTTAACTGCGCCTACTGCCACCGCGCCGACGGCACCGTCGCCGGCGCCTTCTGGGATGGCCGTCACCAGCTCACCCTCGCCCAGACCAACCTCGTCAACGGCCCCGCGATCAACAACGGTGGCAATGCCGCCAACCGCCTAGTCGTGCCCGGCGACTCCGCCCATTCCATCGTCTACAACCGTGTGGCGGTGCAAAACGGCTTCACCCGCATGCCGCCGCTCGGCTCCTACGTGCTCGACCAGACCGCAATCGGTCTTCTCGCCGACTGGATTGCCGATCTCGGCGAGCGCCCCGACTACGCCGCATGGCGTGCCGCCGCGTTCGGCGACACCACGTCCGCCGCAGGCGCCGAGACCGCCGATCCCGACGGCGATGGACAGGATAACCGCAGCGAATTCATCGCTTTCACCGATCCTCGTGATCCCGCCAGCGCCCTGCGCGTCGACATCGCCCCCGCCGCTTCCGGCTCCACGGTCCAGGTGTCCTTCATCTTGCCCCCTGATCGCGCGTGGATGCTGGAAACCTCCAGCGATCTCGCCACGTGGTCGCCTTGGACGCCCGCCGGGGCAGATGGTGTGCCGCGCGCCGCCGCCACGGCGATCAGCCTTGGCGCTCCCGTGCCAAACGCGGCAGCCCAGCGAAGTTTCTTCCGGCTTCGCCTTTCAGTGCCTTGATCGAGGCATGGCCCGCCTGCTCCGCGCCTAACGCGCCGCCCCCGGTTTTCGCCTCGGGTTCGGCGACCTTGCCCGACCTTGGTTTTGCTTGATGAAAACGGTTCCCAGGGGGCTTGGCATAAAGTCCTGTTTGTTTGCGCGGAGTCTTTTTTAGGGTCATTCCACTCGCCGTCACAGGTCGCTGATAGATATATGATAACGTGGAAAATCTGAGGAGAAATTACGTCGTTCTACGCCAAGCCGACGCATTGTAAAGGGCATTGCAGCTAACGTTTGGGCTAGCTGACCTTAAGACCTGTTACCCCCCCTTCTTCCCGGCTCCGCTTTCTTACCCCCCCTCTCTTTCAGTCGGTCGTAGCTGCTTAAGCGCCCCCCGGTTTTTGCTGCGGCGGCGACGACCCGATTGGAAAATTTAAAAAAATTTCTCCGCGTGGCGCAGTTCGCCGCCTGTTCGCGTTACTTCCTCTGCAACCCCTACTCCGTGTCCCGTTTTCGGAACCGTCTGCCCGGTCGTCTCGCGACCGTTCTGACGTTTCTCGCAGGCGCGACGCTTTCCCCCGCTTACCGTCACTTTGTCTATGCAACCCACCCCACTAAGTCCCTCGTGCCCAGCCACCCCGCTGCACTCTGACACGTCTCGTCCGCGCGCCCGCCGATTCTCGGCGCTCAAGCTCGCGGGCTCTTTGATCGCCCTGGCCGCTTCCGCCGCATCCTTGCAGGCCCAGGCCACCTGGGTCGGTGACACCAGCCAGGACTGGAACACCGCTGCCAATTGGAGCAGCGATCCCGCCAACCCGACCGGCAACTTCACCATCAATAACGCGACCGCCGGGGTTTTCCCGATCGTGAGCGCTACCTCTGTTTTCTCCCCGGTCGACATCATCGTCGCCAACGGCAATGGCGCGGTAGGCCGGCTGGACCAAACCGCAGGCGCCCTCGCCACCGGCACGCCAAACTGGTTCATCGTTAGCACGGAGCGAGGCACCGGAACCTATAACATGTCCGGCGGCACTCTCAGCGCCCAGGAAGTGCACGTGGCCCGCTCCGGAATCTCCGCCAACGGCACCATCAATCTCAGCGGATCCGCTTCCATCAGCACCCGCAATACCTTCGTCATTGGCGACGGCACCAATAACACCGCGGCTGCCGTCGGCACGGTAAACGTGGACTCGGGCGCCAGCATCCAGTCCGAGGGCGATCTGCTCGTCGCCTTCGCGGGAGCCTCCACCACCGTTGGCACGCTCAACATCGCGTCCGGTGCCACCGTTTCGGTCGCCTCCACTGCCGAGCGCTGGTTGATCGTCTCCACGTGGGATAGCAGCAACGGCTTTATCAACATCAACGGCGGCACCCTTAACTTAAACGCCAACACCGACCTGCGATTCAGCACGGGCAACTGGGGCCCGGGCGCCTCCAACGGCACTTCCGCCGTCACCATCAACTCCGGCGCGATCAACGGCGGCTCCACTTCGGTCATCGATCTCAATACCAACGCCGACCGCGCCACCGTCTCAAATACCCTCAACCTTAACGGCGGCACCGTCACCATCGGCCAGATCCGCAGCGGAAAAGCCACCGGCACTCGCGTCGTCAACTTCAACGGCGGCACCCTCAAGGCCGCCGCCGCTGACGTCAGCGCCACCGACTTCTTCATGCCGGCCAACGCCGCCAGCACGGCCGCCGTCAAGGCAGGTGGAGCCATCATCGACTCCAACGGTTTCGACATCACCATCGCCAAGGCCCTCACCGCCGACACCGTCTCCACCGGCGGCGGTTTGACCAAGATCGGCACAGGCAAACTCACCCTCGCGGGCGCCAATACCTACGCGGGCAACACTACTGTCTCCGACGGCACCCTCGCCCTTGCCGACAACGCCTCTATCCAGTTCACCATCGGCGCCAATGGCGTGAACAGCCAGCTCACCGGTTCCGGCACCGTCACGCTCGATGGCGACATCGCCTTTGATCTCACCAACGCCAGCACCAGCGTCGGCAACTCCTGGACCATCATCGACCACGCCTCTTTGACCGAGACCTACGGCTCCACCTTCTCGGTCCTCGGCTTCTCTCTCAGCGGCACCAAGTGGACCAAGCCCGCCGCCGGCACGACTGTCTACCAGTTCGACCCCGCTACCGGTCTCCTCACCACCATCGTCGATCCAACAATCACCTTTCCGCCCCCGGTCGTCACCGCCGGTCCTTCCCAGACCAGCTACCCGCTCGGCTCCGACATCACCCTGAGCGTCACCGCCACCGGCACCGGCAATCTGACTTACCAATGGTATTATCAGACCGACTCCGGCGCCACCCCGACTGCCATCTCCGGAGCCACTGCCTCCAGCTACACCGTGACCGGCGCCACTGCCTCGGCCAACGGCATCTACAGCGTGATCGTCTCCGACGATGCCAATGGTTCCACGCCCACCACCACCACTTTCCCCGCCTACACCGTGCTGCCCGGCGCCGCTTTCGCCGTCGCCCACTACCGCTTTGAGGAAGGCCCCGCCTTGGCCACGATCACCACCACCAACGACTCGATCGGCACCAACCACCTGACCGCCCTTGGCGCACCCAACTACGCCAACGACGCGCTCCCTTATTCGATCATCCCCGCCACCGGTGCTGCCAACACCTTGGGCGTAAACTTCCCCGCCACCGGAAACAACGGCCTCATCGCCCCCACATCCGGCACCCTCGCCGAAGAGCGGTTCGACAGCTTCACTATTGAGGCTTTTTTCCGTCTCGATAACCTCAACGGCTGGCAGACCGTCATCGGTCGTGACGACAGCGCCAACCCCGGCCAAGGTGCCGGCGCCACAGCGCTCTTCTACCTCTCCAAGGCCGGCGCCGCCGTCGGTAACGGCCTGAACAACGCCTTCCGCATCGAGCTCATTGACCGCTCCGGCACCAGTCTCCAGGTCAACAGCCAGGCCGTTCCGGTCGTCGGCAACTGGTATCACGTCGCTGCCGTCGGTGACTCCACCAAGGGCACCGTCACCCTCTACGTGAACGGCGTCTCGGTCGGCAGCGTGTCCGGCTTCACCGGTCTGCTCGTCCCCACCGCCGGTTCCGACACGCCTTGGACCCTCGGTCGTGGCGACTATGGTTTTAACAACGTCGACTTCCTCCGCGGCGACCTCGACGAGGTTCGCTTCTCCCGCGCCGCCCTGCCCCCCAGCCAGTTCCTTAACTCGGCCAACGGCATCACCGTCGTGAACCCCTCCGTCACCGTCTCCCCCGGCTCCCAGACCGTCGGAACCGGCTCCTCCTTGACCCTGACCGCCAACGGCACCTCCAACATGGGCGGCACCGTGACCTACCAGTGGTATAAGGATGACGCCATCCTCGCCGGCCAGACCAACGCCACCCTCGCGGTCGACACCGCATCCACCTCCGATTCTGGCAGTTACAAGGTCGTCGTTTCCGACAGCACCCCCGGCTACGTCGTCTCCGCCGATTCCATCGTCTCCATCAAAGTGATTGATCTTCCCGGGGCCGGCCGCCGTTCCATCGGCCTGAATTTCGTCGGCGCCGGCAACGGCAGCTGGTCCGAAGAGGTCTCCGTTCTCGCCTCCGACTACGTCGCCGGCATCTACCCGGCCGCCAACTGGAACAACTCCGCGGCCGTCACCGGCGTCGCCAGCCAGACCACGCCGCTTGCCCTGACCGAGAGCAACGGCTCCACCGGTTACACCACCGCCACTTGGGCTTCGGCCAACACCTGGTCCGCCCGCCTTGGCCTGGGACTCGTCGCCGACAAGGACTCCAACGGCAAGCTCCTCCACGGCTACATCGAGTCCCGCTCCTCCACCGGGGCCACCGTGACCGTTGCGAACATCCCCTACGGCACCTACGACGTCTATGTCTACGTGGCCGGCGGCATAGCCGGCAACGTCGGTTCGGTCACCCTCGATCACGCGGGCAGTCCTACCTACTATTACCGCTTGTTCCAGCACGACGGCTACGCCACCATCCCCTATGCCCCCCTGGCGATGATTGGCGACTCGCTCGACGCCTCCGCAGCCGCCACCGCCGCGCCCGCCACCTTCGTGCGCTTCACCGGTGTCACTGGTTCCGACTTGGTCATCACCGCCAAGGACGCCGTGCTCAACGCCAACGCTGGCGGCATCGCCGCCATCCAGATTGTGGATACCACCGCGGCCGGCACCGCCTACCCGCCCCTAGTGACCGGATCCCCGTCCTCGACGTTGGTCAAGGGCGGCGCCAATGTCGCCTTCTCCGCCACCGCCGTCAGCTCCAACACCGGCGGCGCCATCAGCTACCAGTGGCAGAAGAACGGCGTTGATATCCCCTCTGCCACCTCCGCCACGCTGAATCTCAGCGCCGTCACCGGCGGCGATAGCGCAGACTACACCGTTGTCGTCACGGACACCTCCGGCCTCGGCACCAGCAGCACCAGCCGCTCGGCCTCCCTCGTGGTCGTCGACGCCACCCGCTCGGTCCTCATCAACGGCGACTTCAACACCGGCGGCTCTGCCACCTTCGTGGGTAACGGTATCCTCCACGCCGACGGCACCCAGGGCGTCAGCGATTTCCAGCAGGGCACGGCCACCTGGAACGGCCTCGTCGGCGGCGCCGGCACCGCCACCCGGGCCCTCGCCAAGGAATCCACCGGCCTTACCCTCCCCGGCCTCACCGTTACCTACGCCAGCGCCGGGGGTGTCGAGGACAACACCGTCACCGACCTTATCAGCGAGAGCGTTTCGCTCAACCTGATGCGCGACTACCTCTACACCGACAGCCAGACCACTCCGCTCACCGCGACCATCGGCGGCCTCCAAGCCTTCGCCGGTCATAGCTTCAGCCTCACGGTCTACGCATTCGGTAAAGAGACCACCACCCAGCTCGAAGGGGCCACCGAGGACGGCGCCACCGTCACCCTCGACTCGGCCAATAACCACCTCGGCCAGGCCTCCCAGATGACCAAGGCCTACCTCACCGGCTTCAGCTCCGATAGCGCGGCCCGCCGCGTGGAGGCAAACAACCTCGTGAGCACCGGTGGCACCGCCTCCGCCTACGTGACCTTCTCCGGA
>JBDLWD010000319.1:0-11835 GCA_039804465.1 Verrucomicrobiota bacterium
CGCGTCGAGGTCGAGGCCGGTGTCGCGCGGCGTGTGCTGCAGGGCGGCTACGATGGAGTTGAGGTTGGGCTGCGAGGTGCTGCCGCTCATCGAGGCGATGGCGAGGTCGACGATGTCGACGCCGGCGTCGGTCGCGCGCAGGATGCTGGCGGCGGCGATGCCGCTGGTGTCGTGGGTGTGGAAGTGGATCGGGAGGCCGACCTCATCCTTCAGTGTCTTCACGAGCTTGTGCGCGGCGGCGGGGCGGCAGAGGCCTGCCATGTCCTTGATAGCGAGGGTATGGGCGCCCATCTTTTCGAGCTCCTTCGCCATCTTGACGTAGTAGGAGAGCGAGAACTTGTCGCGGCGCCCGTCGAGGATGTCGCCGGTGTAGCAGAGGGCGGCCTCGCAGACGGCGTGGGTGTCCTGCACGGCCTCCATGGCGACGCGCAGATTGGGGAGATAGTTCAGCGAGTCGAAGATGCGGAAAATATCCATGCCCTGCGCGGCGGCGTGGCGGACAAAGCCAGCGACGACGTGGTCAGGGTAGTTGGTGTAGCCGACGGCGTTGGCTCCCCGGAAGAGCATCTGGAAGCAGATGTTAGGGACACGGGCGCGGAGTTCGCGGAGACGCTGCTACGGGTCCTCGTTGAGGAAGCGCATGGCGGTGTCGAAGGTGGCGCCGCCCCAGCATTCGAGGGAGTAGAGGCCGGGGGCGCGGTGGGCGACGGCGCTGGCGGCGGCGAGCATGTCGTGCGAGCGCACGCGAGTGGCCATGAGCGACTGGTGGGCGTCGCGGAAGGTGGTGTCGGTGACGAGAAGACGTTTCTGCGCGGCGGTCCACTCGGCGAATTTCTTGGCGCCGAGCTTGAGGAGGAGGTCGCGCGTGCCGGGGAGCACGGAGCCAGCAGCGGGGAGCGGGGAGCCGGAAGGCGAGAGCGCGGGCGGGGCGATGGGGCCGAAAGGCTTGGCGGGCCGCCAGCCTTTGGCGTGGGGGTTGCCGTTGACGGTGACGTTGCCGAGGAAGCTGAGCAGCTTGGTGGCGCGGTCCTGGCGGTGCTTGAAGCGGAAGAGCTCGGGCGTGGTGTCGATGAGCGTCGTCGTGGCCTGGCCCGCGGCGAAGATCGGGTGGGTGATGACGTTCTCCAGGAAGGGGATGTTGGTCTTCACGCCGCGGATGCGGAATTCGCGCAGGGCGCGGTCCATGCGGTGGAGGGCGACCTCGTAGCTGTGGCCGCTGGCGATGATCTTCACCAGCATGCTGTCGTAGAAGGGCGTGATGACGGAGCCGGAGAAGCCGGCGGCGCCGTCGAGGCGGATGCCGAAGCCGCCGGGCGAGCGGTAGGCCTGGATGCGGCCGTAGTCGGGGACGAACTTGTTCTCCGGGTCCTCGGTGGTGATGCGGCACTGGAGGGCGAAGCCGTTGCGCGGAACGTCCGACTGTTCGGGCATGCCGACCTCGGCGGAGTGGAGGGCGTGGCCCTGGGCGATGAGGATCTGGGCGCGCACGAGGTCGAGGCCGGTGATGACCTCGGTGACCGTATGCTCCACTTGGATACGCGGGTTCATCTCGATGAAGAACCACTCGTGGTGGTCGAGATCGTAGAGGAATTCGACGGTGCCGGCGTTGTCGTAACGGATCTCGCGGGCGATGCGGACGGCGGCGGCGCAGAGGGAGTCGACGACGTCGCGCGGCAGGCCGAAGCTGGGGGCGACCTCGACGACCTTTTGGTGGCGGCGCTGGACGGAGCAGTCGCGCTCGTGGAGGTGGATCACGTTGCCGTGCTTGTCGCCGAGGATCTGGACCTCGATGTGCTTGGCGCGCGGGATGTATTTTTCGAGGAAGACGGCGGGGTTGCCGAAGGCGCGGCCGGCCTCGGCCTGGGCCTCGTCGAGGAGGTCGGCGAGATCGGCGGCCTTGTGGACGACGCGCATGCCGCGGCCGCCGCCGCCGAAGGCGGCCTTGATGATGAGGGGGAAGCCGATCTCCTTCGCGGTTTTGAGGGCCTCGGCGCGGTCGGTGATGGCCTCCTCGGTGCCGGGGAGGACGGGGACCTTGATGCGCTGGGCGAGGGCGCGGGCGGCGGTCTTGTCGCCCATCATCTCAAGGAGTTCGGGGCGCGGGCCGACGAAGACGAGGCCGGCCTGCTCGACGGCGCGAGCGAAGTCTGGGTTTTCGGAGAGGAAGCCGTAACCGGGGTGGACGGCGTCCACGCCATGGGCTTTGGCGGTCTCGACGATGCTGGGAATGTCGAGGTAGGCGGCGACGGGGCCTTTGCCCTTGCCGACCTGGTAGGCTTCGTCGGCCTTGTAGCGGTGAAGGGAAAAGCGGTCCTCCTGGGCGTAGATGCCGACGGTGCGGAGGCCGAGCTCGGTGCCGGCGCGGAAGATGCGGACGGCGATTTCGGAGCGGTTGGCGGCCATGAGCTTCGCGAAGGGGCGGATCGCGGGCGGCGTGGCGGCGGGGGCGGATGGAGCGGGGGACTTCGCGGCGAGGGTTTTGCGTGCGGGCATGAAGGGGGAGGGTCGGGGAAGGTTGAATGTGGACAAACTTCCGGGCCGGGGGCGAACCGTTTTCATGCAAAACCACCGCAAGCCAGCTGGACGAAAAAAGCGCGCCCTAGCGGGGCGCGCCGAAAAAAACCGGCTAGTCTGATCGCCAGGTCTAAAACGTATAGGCAAGACCGACGGAGTAGCACAGCGGATCGACGTTCACGTTCAGGCCGGGCGCGCCCTTTACATCGCTGCCGATGAATATTTTTTTCACATCGACATTGATCGCCCAGCGCTTGTTTAGCGCCCAGTCGAACCCGACTTGGCCCGCAGGCCCGATGCTGTAGTTTTCCAGCTTAACGGCGCCGCCGGCGAGGTTCTCGTCGAAGATCAGGGTGAAGTTCACGCCTGCGCCGACGTAGGGGCGAAAGTTTTTACCGAGCAGTTCGAAGGCGGGGTGGTATTGGAGCAGGATGGTTGGGGGCAGATGCTTGAAGTTGCCGATGGGGGCGCCGTTCAGCTTGACGTCGTGTTCTTGAGGCACGGTCAACACGAGTTCGGCGGACCAGGTGTCGGAGAAGGCGTAGCCGATATCAAACTCGGGGATGAGCTTGTCCTCGACCTTCACGGTCTGGTTTACGGCGTCGAGGTAGGTGGCGCGCAGGCGCAAGGACCAAGGGCCGGGTGCAGAGGCGGCGGCCTCGGTCGCATTCGTGGCGGGAACGAGGGCCAGACCGGCGACAAGGCATGATGCGAAGAGAGACTTTAGGTTTATCATGGTTGGGTTGTAGATGAGAGCGAGCAGCTTAAGCTCCGCCGCGCGTGCCCGCTTCTCGATCTTTGGCGAGAACTGCGCGGCCTTTGTTCAAAGGCGGAAAAAACAAAGGCGACCCGGACGGATCGCCTTTTTGTCTTGGTGACCGTCGCTAGCGGTCGGATTTTAGGCCTCGTCGAACTTGCGCGCGAAGAGGGCGTCAAGTTCGTCGAGCATGGCGGCGGAGTCGGTGCCGGTGGCGAGGAACTTCACTTTGGAGCCCTTGCCGGCGGCGAGCATCATGAGGCCCATGATGGATTTTCCGTTCACCTGTTCCTCGTCCTTTTCGACGAGGACGTCGGCTTTGAACTTGTTGGTGATGCGCACGATCATCGCGGCAGGACGGGCGTGGATGCCCATCTTGTTTTGCACAACAAGCTCCCTTGAGAGCTGGGCGGCGATGTCGGTCTTGTCCATGAAGACGCTAAAAATCCCGCTCGGGGACCCGGCTTGCAACCCAAAAACCTGCCGGACAGGGTGCGCGCATCATGAGCGCCCAGACCGCCATCATTGTTCCTTGCCGGCTCGAATCCACGCGCTTCCCGCGGAAGCTGCTGCATCGCGTGAAAGGCAAACCGCTGGTCTTGTGGGTCGCGGAGCGCATACGGGCGGAGGCGCCCGAGTTCCCCTGCTGGTTTGCGGTGGACGATCTCCTGCTGGCCGAGCCGCTTGAAGCGGCGGGATTCCAAACCGTATCCACAAGCGTGTCGCACCAGAGCGGCACCGACCGGCTGGCGGAGGCCAACCGCACGGTGCGGGCCGAACGGGTGATCAACGTGCAGGCGGACGAGCCGCTGGTGACAGGAGCGCAGATCCGGCGCCTGGCGGAGTTGATCGCGGGGCCCGCGGCGATGGCCACGCTCGCGACGCCGTTCCACCGCGCGGAGGATTTTTTTAACCCGAATCAGGTGAAGGTGGTCTTCGCGCCCGGCGCGGGCTGGCGTTCGCTGTATTTCTCGCGTTCGCCCATGCCTTACGCCCGCGATCTCGCCGGCAAGGTGGACGACGCCTGGGTGCGGGCCAATCCTTGCTACAAGCATCTCGGCCTCTACGCCTACAAGGCGGAGCTGCTGGAGAAATTCGCCACTCTGCCGCAGGGACGCTACGAGCGCATCGAAAAGCTGGAGCAGCTGCGTGTATTGGAAAATGGATACGAGATCGCCTGCGACGTGACCGCCGACCCCGGACTGGGCGTCGACACGCCGGAGGATGCGGTCAAGTTTGAGGCGGCCTTGGGCTGAGCCCGGTCCCCGCTCAGCCGAGGTTCGAGGCGCCGCGCCGGGAGACCGCCTCGGGGTGGGCGCGGAGGAGGCCCTCCACGAGGGTCTCCATGCGCAGGGGCTTCATGATGTAATCGTCCATGCCGCCGGCGAGAATCTCGGCGCGATCCGAGGCGAGCACGTCGGCGGTGAGGGCGATGATCCAGGGGCCCGGGGAAGGCGGGACGCTGCAGTTCGAGGCCGCGCGGATGAGGGCGGTGGCGGTGCGGCCGTCGAGCTCAGGCATCTGCACATCCATGAAAATCACATCCGGGCGCCTCTGGGCGACTGCCTCGACGGCTTCGGCTCCATCCAGGGCAAAGCGCACGTCGGTATAGCCGATGCGGGCGAGCAAGAGCTGGATTACCCGGCGGTTCACCTCGTTGTCTTCCGCGACGAGGATATCGAGCGGATGCCTGCCGGCGAAGCCGGCGTCGTAGCGTGGCGCGGCGGCGGCGGGCCGGGGCTGGGGCAAGGGGGTGAGCAGGCTTTCGAACTGGTGATGGAGCAGGGCGGGTTTGACGGGTTTTGAAAGCGCGGCGGCGTAGCCCTCGGCGGATGCTCCTTCGCCCAGGGTGTGCAAAAGAATGATCGGAGGCGGAGACGAAAGGCCGGGCGACTGGCGCACTGAGCGGGCGAAGCCGGCGGCATCGTCGTTCCGGGTGCTTTCGTAAACGATGATGTCCGGCCGGCTGGAGCGCAGCCGCTCCAAGGCATCCGCCGCGTCGGTGCAGGTCGTGGTTTTCATCGCCCAGGCCGCGCAGTGTGCCTCCACGATGCGTCGTGTGGTGGCGCGGGCCGGTATCAGGAGCACGCTGCGGCCGGGCAGCGGGGCGAGGAACGGGGCGGCCGGAGGCGTTTCGCGCGCAGTCGGCGGGGCATGCATCTCCAGCGTGAAGCGACAGATGCTGCCGCTGCCTTGGGTGGACTCCATCCATATCCTGCCGCCCATGAGAGAGACCAGACGATGGCAGATGGCCAGCCCCAGGCCGGTGCCGCCGTATTCGCGCGTGGTGGAGGCGTCGACTTGGGAAAAGGGTTTGAAGAGGCGATCCAGTCCCTCGGCGGAAATGCCGATGCCGGTGTCGCTGACCGCGATTTCGAGTTTCGAGGGGGCATCACCGGATTTTTCCGGATGGGGGCGCAGGGTGACGAAAACCTCGCCGTCATGGGTGAACTTGAGGGCGTTACCCACGAGATTGAGGAGAATCTGGCGCACGCGGTGAGGATCGCCGAGCATGAGCTCGGGCACGCCGGGCTCGATGAGATAGGCCAGCTCGAGTTTCTTGCGACGGGCGGTTGCCGCCAGGAGATCGAGGACTTCCTCCACGACGGCGCGCGGCGACCAGGGGATGGATTCCAGATCGAGCCGGCCGGCCTCGATTTTGGAGTAGTCGAGGATGTCGTTGATGATGGACAGCAGGGTTTCCCCCGAAGTCTGGATGGCGCCGACGCACTCGCGCTGCTCGGCGTTGAGCGGAGTGTCCTGGAGTATCTGGGCCATGCCGATCACGCCGTTCATGGGGGTGCGGATCTCGTGGCTGACGGTGGCGAGGAAGGATGATTTTGCCCGGCTGGCCTGCTCGGCGGCACGTGCGGCCTCCTCGGAGAGGCGGCGGGTTTCCTCCGAGTGGACTCGAGCCCGGACGAGCGCGGACAGCGTGCGATAGCGGTCGATGGTGATGATGGTCGCGCCCGCTGCGCTGCCGGCGAGGGCGATCAGGAGCGCGAGTCGAAAAGGGGCGAGTTGCCGCTCGAAGTCTTGGAGCGAGATATCGAGCCCCACCACGCCGGAAAGTTTGCCGTCTTCGGTCCAAAAGGGGGCGAAACCGCTGAGAAACGTTCCCCATTTGTCGGTGTAAGGCGAGGTGCTTGCGATGGATTTACCCGAGGCGTAGGCGGCGAGGAGCGCTTCGGGGGCATCCGCGTAGATTTCCCCAAATGGAGTCGGAGGGTTGGTGTCGTCCGGCCGCTGGATGTAGTTGGATGTGTCGAGAATGAAGGCGGGTTCTCGCGCGTCCGGACCAAGGGTGTAGGCGTAGTAGATGGAGGGGTTGGTGCGGCAAAGCCGAAGCAGCGGCTGGATGGCGACCTCGTAATCCGGCGTGCCGGTGGCGGAAAGCCGGCTGTGGAGGGCGGGGTCTAGGGTGCCGGCCACCATGGCGGCGAGACTGCGCAGATTTTCCTGGGTCTGGGCGAAAAGTTTGGCGCGCGCTTCGCGGTAGACAAAGAGCAGGGCGGCCGCGGCGATGATCAATACGGCCAGACCGGTGATCATGGAGTCACGTAGGGGGCGTATGACTGGCTCGGGTTGACGAGCGGGTGGGATGGAGGCGGATGCGGTCATGCGCGTAAGCGGGACGGAGGAACTTGTCCATTCGCCTTTGGTTCGTGCAAGCATTGATCAGGGAGCGGGTTGACGGAGGCTTGCCCCGATAGGAGCAGAGGAAGACGAAGTGTGACAGCGGCGAGGCTGGACGTGTGGCGTCGTAGCCGCTCACGCCCGGTCAGGAGGGGGCAGGGACAAAAAAGGCCGCCCAGCGGGGCGGCCTGAAAAGGGAAGCGTGAGCGGGAGGCTTAGATTTTGCCGGCTTTGCGCTGCTCGATAAGGCGGTAGAAATCCGCGAAGAGCGGGTCGGCGTCGTTGGGGCCGGGGGCGGCCTCGGGGTGGTATTGCACCGAGAAGATCGGGAGCGTCTTGTGTCTCAGGCCCTCGACGGTGTTGTCGTTGAGGTTGATCTCGGTGACGAGCGCGCCGCCTTTTTCCAGGGAGGCGGGATCGGTGGCGAAGCCGTGGTTCTGGGCGGTGATGGAGACCTTGCCGGTTTCGAGGTTCTTGACCGGTTGGTTGCCGCCGCGGTGGCCGAACTTGAGCTTGAATGTGCTGCCGCCAAGGGCGTGGGTGATCATCTGGTGGCCGAGGCAGATGCCGAAGATGGGGTAGTGGGGAACGAGGCCGGTGACGGTTTTGTGAATGTAAGCGAGGGCGGCCGGATCGCCGGGGCCGTTGGAGAGGAAAACGCCGTCGGGGGCGTGCTCCTTTACCTGCTCGGCGGTGGCGGTGGCGGGGAAGACCTGCACCTCGAAGCCGTGGTTAACGAGCTTGCGGAAGATGGTGTGCTTGGCGCCGAAGTCGAAGGCGGCGACGCGGAAGCGCTTGGCGGGGATGTTGGGCAGTCCGAGAGTGGTGCCCGCGGGGACGTAGGGCGTGTTGAAGCGCGAGGGATCGGAGGCGCCCCAGATGTAGGGCTCCTTGCAGGTGGTGTCCTTTACGTAATCGCTGCCGGCCATGTCGTGCCAGCTCTTGGCGCGTGCGACGGCGTCAGCCTCGGACATGGGCAGGGTGGTGAGGCAGCACTTCATGGCGCCGTCGACGCGCAGCTTTTTGGTGATGGCGCGGGTGTCGACGTCGCTGATGCCGGGGATGCCGTATTTCTTGAGATAAGCGTCGAGCGAGGAGTTGGCGCGCCAGTTGGACACTATGGGCGAGAGCTCGCGGACGACCAGGCCGGATGCGCGCGGGGCGGAGGCCTCGGTGTCCTCGTCGTTGACCCCGTAGTTGCCGATCATGGGCGCGGTCAGGGTGACGATCTGGCCGAAGTAGGAGGGATCGGTGACGATCTCCTGATAGCCGGTCATCGACGTGTTGAAGACGCACTCGCCGGCGATGGTGGCGTCGGCGCCAAAGGCGCGGCCGTGGTAGACGGAACCGTCTTCGAGGGCGAGGAGGGCGGGCTTCACTGTGGACATGATTGACGCGGGACGAAAGAGCCCTCGGCGCGGGCTGCCAAGGGTTTTGTGTGGTGGCGTGCGCGGACCGCGCAAACAACCATGGGGAATTAACTTGGGTGCTCGCGTTGGCGGGCTTTTAGCGGGCGGCCTGAACCCTGCGTCGGGAGACCACCCAGTTGATAACGGCGTCGGGGTCGTTCTCGTGCCGCCAGACGAGGGAGAGGAACTCGGCGGGGAGGATGTCGTGGGCTTTGAAGAAGCGACGATCACCCCCGCAGCCATACATTAGGGAGGCGGGCAATTCACCGCGGAGCTTGGCGCGGGCCTTGGGAAGAATGCGGGGGAGCCATTCGATACCCTCCACGGAGGCGGTCTTGGCCGGCCAGGTTTCGGGATCTGCCACTACGGAGGAAGCGACCCCGCGTTGGACGTTGAGAAAAAAATCACGCCGGACGAGTTCGATGGCGAGGGCGTGGTCGTAGCCGGGCTCGCCTTGGGCGAGGTGATCCTCTGCGTAGTCGTAGAGGACCTGGGCGGAGAGACCGTTGGCTTTTAGCCAGGCGGACTGAGCGGGATCAAAGAAGGTGTCCGCCCCGCGACGTCCTCCCGCATATAGCGCGACGGATTGCTCATACAGGGCGCGGAAACGGGCGGGGAAATCGTAGTGGTGCATTGCGGAAATCGAGGTGTAACAAGCGCCATATACGAAGCGGGTGCAACCGAGTCCTGCAAAATGGCGTGCGCGCGTGCGGCCAATGTTCGTATTACGAACAATCGGGCCGCCAGAGTAGGCCAGCTAAGCTAGGGTAAAAAGTCGGGCAGATCGCCGCCACGCACTTCGCGGGCGAGGGGCGGCAGCGATTTTTCACAGCAGCGGCGTGAGCAGGCGGCTGAGGTCTTCGAGCATGTTGGACGGAAAGCGTCGGCGCTTTAGGTCGGCCAGTGTCAGCTCGCGGCAGGAACGGGAGAGCTCTCCTGCCCATGCGCGCAGGGCGTGAACGTCGGACGGGCTGTGCAGCAGCGCGCCGATTTCGAAATTCACGAAGAGGCTGCGCATGTCGACGTTGGCCGAGCCGATCAGGCCGAGGGTGTCGTCCACCATGATGGCCTTCGCATGGAGCATGCGCGGCTGGTATGCGAGGACACGCGCGCCGGCGTGCACAAGCTGGCGCAGCAAGGGGCGGCGGGCGAGATCGGTGACGGGGTGGTTGGAGCGCGCGGGAAGGATGAGGGTGACGTCGCGCCCCGCGCGGGCCTTGACGACGAGCGAGCGCAGCAGGACCTCGTCGGGAATAAAGTAGGGTGTGACGATCCACACGCTCTCTTTGGCCTCTTGCACCATGGCGAGGATGCCCTCGTAGAGCGGGTCGCCGTTCACGTCCGGCCCGCTGGCGATAACCTGGATTTCGGAGTTCCCGGACGAACCTGACCGCAACGACCCGCTGTCAATCATTGATTGACAGCGGGATTGGTCGGCTGACGCTTCCCAAGTGGGCGGGGTGGTGGAGTCGGCTGGGCGGCCGGTGGCGAAGGCCCAGTCGGCGAGAAACACCTCGTCGAGCAGACTGGCGGCGGGACCTTCGATGACGGCGCCGAGGTCGGCCCAGCGTTTTTTCCAAGGCTGGGGGCCGAGGTATTCGCGGGCCAGATTGTGGCCTCCGATGATGGCGACACGGTGGTCGAAGACGGCGATCTTGCGGTGATTCCGCAGGTTAGCGGAGGCGCGACTGGAGAGAGGCAGGACGGGGAGAAACGTGGCGACCTCGCCGCCTGCGCGGCGCACGGGATCGACAAAGCGGCCGCTCGCGAAAAAACAGCCGAGGGCGTCGAGTTGCAGGCGGACCTTCACGCCCTCGCGGGCCCGGCGGGCGAGGAGTTGCACGACGCGGCGGCCGGCGGCGTCGCGGCCGAGGATGAAGGTCGCGATGTGGATGGTGTGGCGCGCGGCGAGAATGTGTTTCTCGAGTTCGTCAAACGCATCCTCGCCAGTGCGGAGCAGGCGGAAGGAGTTGCCGCCGACGGGATCGCCCGCGCCGTGGGTGGTCACGGCCTGGGTGACGGGATGGGAGAGGGTTGCGGCGGAGGCCCGGGCCTCGGGGGGCACGGGCAGGCGGATGCGGCGCTTGCGGGCGGCGAGGCGGCGGATCTTGCGGCCGCCGAAGAGTAGATAAAGCGGCACGCCGAGGTAGGGGACGAGCACTATGCCCATGAGCCAGGCCAGGGTGTTGCCCTGTTGGCGTCGCTCGCCGAATAGCCGGGCGAGGGCGAAGAGCGCTAGCACCACTCCGCCGACGGTGAGCAAGTGCGACCAAAGGCTGGTCGTGACGACGTCGGCGACCTCGGGGGCTAGGGTGATTTCAGCGAGGGCGGGCATGCGCTCAGCTGGGAGCATCGGCGGGAATCGCTAGAGCGCAAAAGGGAATGCGGAGATGCGGCGCGGAAAAGAAAAAGCCCCGCCGTTTGGAGGCGGGGCATGCAACTTATCGGGCCGGGCCGAACCCGGGTCCGGCGGTGGCGAGGTTTAGCGCGGGAGAATCTTTTTTCCGTCGAAAACGAGGCGCCCCGAGACGTAGGTTGCCTTGACTTGGCCGCGAAGGTTTTTGCCGCTCCAGGGGGAGTTGCGGGACTTGGAGAAGCCCTGGGCGGAGTCGTAGGTCCACTCGGCCTCGGGGTCGAAGAGGACGAGGTCGGCGGGCGCGCCCTCGGCGAGGGTGCCGGCGGGCAGGCCGAGGAGCTCGGCTGGCTTGCGCGTCCAAAGATCCACGAGGGTCCCCAGCTTGAACTTGTTTTTGCGGACGAGGATTTCGAGCGAGACGGCGAGGGCGGTTTCGAGGCCGAGGATGCCGTTGGGCGCGAGGTCGAACTCGCGGTCCTTCTCGTCGGGCGTGTGCGGGGCGTGGTCGGTGGCGAGGATGTCGAGCGTGCCGTCCTTCAGGCCCGCGATGATGGCCAGCCGGTCCTCCTCGGTGCGGAGGGGCGGGTTCATCTTGAAATGCGTGTCGTAGGTGGCGAGCGATTCGTCGGTAAGGGCGATGTGGTGCGGGCAGGCCTCGCCGGTGACCTTGACGCCGCGGGCCTTGGCGCGGCGGAGGATGTCGACCGAGGCACGCGAGGAGACGTGCTGCATGTGGATGTGCGCTCCGGTGTATTCGGAGAGGATGCAGTTGCGCGCGACGATCAGATCCTCGGCGGCGTTGGGCCAGCCCTTGAGCCCGAGTTTCACGGACATCTTCCCCTCGTTCATGACCGCGCCGACGGTCATGGAGTGGTCCTGGCAGTGGTCCATGAGCGGGAGTCCGAACATCTTGGCGTATTCGCAGGCGCGGCGCATGAGCTCGTTGCTCTGCACGCAGTCGCCGTCGTCGGTTATGGCGATGACGCCGGCCCGCTTGAGGGAGCCGATGGGCGCGAGGTTCTGGCCCTTCATGCCGACGGTGATGCAGCCGGTGGGGAGGACCCGGACGACGGCATCGCGGCGGACGGCATCGTTGATGAACTGGATGGTGCCGGCGTTGTCGGCGACGGGAGACGTGTTGGGCATGCACACGACGGTGGTGA
>JBDLWD010000320.1:0-2541 GCA_039804465.1 Verrucomicrobiota bacterium
GTATTCGACCGCGACGCCGGGGCGGCTGTCGGGGGTTTGGAGGAACTCGGCGGGGTTGGCGGGCGGGGGCGGCGTGCCGATCCGGTGGATGGCGCGAGTGACGGGGTGGACGAGGAAGGAGTGGCCGAAGAGGAACTGATCGTCGATTTTGCGCGCCGCGAGATCGTCGGGGAAATCCATCGGCAGGCCGCGCATCAGAGTGTGGCCGCGGTCGGTGGCCAGCCAGGCGAGGCTGTAGATGTAGGGGAGAAGCCGATACCGAAGATCGGTGGCGGAGCGGAGCGAAGCGTAGAAATCCGGGTCGCTCTCGCGGAAGCGGTAGGGCTCGCGCTCGATGTCGGTGCCGTGGATGCGATAGATCGGGTTGAAGACGGCGAACTGGTGCCAGCGCGCGAAGAGTTCGCGGTATTCGGGCCGGGATTTCGCGCCATCGCGGTAGTGGCCGGGGACGAAGAAACCGCCGGTGTCCTGGGTCCAGTAGGGTTGGCCGGCCATGGCGACGTTGACGCCGCCGGAGATCTGATTGCGGAAGGTTTCCCAGCTCGCGGTGGTGTCGCCCGACCAGGAGAGGGCGGAGTAGCGCTGCTGGCCGTTCCAAGCGGAGCGGGTGAGAGTGAGGACCCGTTTATCCGAACGGGCGCGCTGGCCCTCGTAGGTGCCCTGGGTGGTGAGGAGGCTGTAGGCATTCAGGTAGCGGGTGTAGTCCCCGAGGAAGTTTTTCCCGAGGCTCTTGATGTCGGTCTCAACCTTGACGGGGTCGCTGCAGGCGGAGTCGACCTCGACCTCGGTGCCGTCCATCCAGAGGGCGTCGATGCCTACGTCGAGGAGACCCTTCTTGATGTGGTTAAAGTAGATGGCTCGGGCCTCGGGGTTGAATGCGTCGTAAATGCGGGCTTTTTTGGAGATCCAGTGGAGGGGCTCGTGGCGGAGGCCCTTGGCGTCGAGCTCGCGGGCGAGGTCGGTGTCGTTGCCGACGGAGGGCCAGATGGAGATCATGACTTTGGCGTGGTTGTCGTGGATCTCGCGGATGGCGGTGGCGGGATCGGGGAAGCGCTCCCGGTTCCAGATCATGCCGCTCCATTTGCCGTCCCATTCCCCACCCCAAACGCCGCCGCCCCAGTATTGCCAGTCCTGCACGATGTAATCGAGGGGGTAGCCATCCTGGCGGAAGCGCTTCACGACGCCGACCAGCTCGTCCTGGGTCTTGTAGCGCTCCTTGCTCATGAAGAGGCCGAAGGCGGCCTTGGGGGGCATCGGTGCAGGGCCGGTAAGGCGGCGGTAGCCGGCGATGACGCTGTCCATGGTATCGCCCGCGATCAGGTAATAGTCGACTCCCGCGGGTGAGCTCTCGGACCAGAAGGTGGCGCCGGAGGCGTCGTCCTTGAAGGTGCCCTTGGAGGCGGCGTCCCACAGGATGCCGTAGCGGCGCGTGGAAACGAGGAAGGGGATGACGATGCCGATGTTGGTCTGCACCATCAGGACCTCTCGGCCGCGGTAGTCCATGTGGCGTTTGTCGTATTGGCCGAGTCCATACAACGACTCGTCGGGGGCGAGGGAGAAGGTCTGGCGGACCTCGTAGGTGGGCGCGCCGGAGATGACGAGCTCGCGGAGATCGCCGGGGCGGGCGGGGGCTTCGCGGGTGATCTCGGAGCCGTCGGGCCGGAGGAAGGCGAGCGCGCCGTTCGCCTTTTCCACGCGGACGAGGAGGGCGGAGGTGGAGACCTCGATGTGATCGGCGAACTCTTTAAGTTGAACGCGCGCGTCGCCGGCGGGGCGGACGACGACGAGGCTGGGATGCGGTGTGTGCGCGCGGCCGAGGTTGGCGTTGACGCGCACGATATCGGGGCCGTGGAAGAGGATGTTTTTCACCGTGGCGCCGACGCGGATCTGCACGCCGTGCTCGAGGCGGGCGTAGGCGAACGGGCCGGCGCCTGCATTGGCGCGACCGAGCGTGGGGACAAGGGAGAGCTGTCCGGCGGCGTCTAGCCCGGCTGGCGCGGCGAGGGCGGGCGAGGCGGCGGAGTGGATCGCGAGGACCAGGAGGGCGGCGAGAAGGGCTCTGTTCATAGGCGGTCGGAAAGACAAGAAAGCGGGCACCAAACCGGGGTGGTTCAGGAGAAAGGCCAGCGGGCAGGAAAGAAGCGGATTGGAAGGAAAACGTAGTGCGGGCAGACTTGGCTGGCAACGGGAGAAGCTGACTAGGAGCTGATCATTCTGAGCCCAAACCAGTTTAAGGCTTCGCTGGCTTCTTGTTGGGCTCGGACGGATTTTCACACCGTGGTCTTTTACCACTGGCCCGCCGGTCGAAACGTCGGCTGCCGGAGAGACTCTTTCGCGGTGTCCTGGAGTTCTATTCCAGGAATCGGGCACGCCGGGATCAGGCGGTAGGGGCGAGGAGCTTATCTTCGGCGGCGAGGAGCACGGCGGCGAAGGCCTCGGGGGTGGCGGCGGAGAGGAGGGCTTCGCGGTTGGAGGCTTCCTTGAAGATCTTGCAGAGCGTGGAGACGACCTGGAGGTAGGCCATGGGGTTGCTCTTGGGGG
>JBDLWD010000321.1:0-7085 GCA_039804465.1 Verrucomicrobiota bacterium
CGCGGCGTTTACGACATGATCTACAACCCGCCGGAAACCGGATTGGTGGCGGCGGCGCGCGCGCGCGGCCAGCCGGCGGCCAACGGCTTGTCGATGCTCGTCCACCAAGGCGCGCGCGCCCTGGAACTAATGACCGGGGAAAACGTGCCGGTGGATGCGATGAGACGGGCTGCCGGGGCCGCAATGGGGGTCTGAATTACAGAGGGAAATTCCCCGGCCCGCAAAACCGGACGCGACGGGAGTCTACGATGGCCACGATGACCATGGCGGCTGCTAGCGGGAATCGGGCGCGTCGGGAGCGGCGGGACGCGACGGACGCGACGGCAGATACTCGGCCAGAAAATCAAAAACCGGCGATAGAGGCTTGGGCTCGGTTCGCTCGTAGGTCCAGTAAAGGACCACCGAGCCGCCAACGAGTATGAGCACGAGCCAGGGCGCGAACTCGTTGATCTCGGCGAGCGACTTCCAGATTCGCACCAGAAGAAAAAGAACCGCCAGGCCGATCAGGAGATTTACCCAGGTGGAGGTCGGGATGGCCTGGACTTTTTCCCAGACGGTGGGCTTGGCGACGGCGAACAAGAGCATGGCGCGTTGATCACAAGGCTGGTTGGCCTAGGCGCAAAGTCGAGCGCGCCCCGATGGCGCGGTCGTCCAAGTTTGGTGAAAATGCGGGTTGGCCTACCCGCCCCGGCGGCCGTATGCATATCTCCTTCGCATGAAGTCCGTCCTCGAGTTTCGCGCGCGCAAAGCGCAGGCCCCGATCAGCATGGTCGCGGCGCACACGCACTGGGAGGCGCGCCTGCTCGCCGAGTCTCCGGTGGACTGCGTGCTGGTCGGCGACTCGCTCGCCACTGTCATCGACGGCGAGGCGACGACCTTCGCCGCCACCCCCGATATCATGGCCCGCCACGTCGCGGCGGTGGCCCGCGGCCTCGGCGAACCTTTGCAACGCAAGCTGCTGGTGGGCGACTTCCCCTTCCTGGCCGCGCGCAAGGGCACCCCATTCGCGGTCGACACCGCAACCCTGCTGCTCCGCGCCGGGGCACAGGCGGTGAAAATCGAGGGCGTGGACGGCCACGCCGAGGTGATTTTCCATCTCGTGCAATCCGGCGTTCCAGTAATGGGCCACCTGGGCCTCACGCCCCAGTCGGTTCATGCGTTCGGCGGCTACAAGGTTCAGGGACGCGACTCCGCCGCCGCGGCCGATCTCGTGCGCCAGGCGCGCGCGCTGGAGGCCGCGGGCGTCTTCGGCCTCGTGCTGGAGTGCGTGCCCGAGGCGCTGGCGCGGGAAATCACCGCCGCGGTCGCCGTTCCCACCATCGGCATCGGCGCCGGTTCGGGTTGCGACGGCCAGGTGCTGGTCATGGCCGATCTGCTCGGCCTGAGCCCCGGCCACCAGCCGCGCTTCGTGCGCCACTTCGCCGAGGCGGGCGAGGCCGCCAGCAGGGGACTCGCGGAATACCACGCGGCCGTCTCCGCCCGCCAATTTCCCTCCGACCGCGAAAGCTATTAACCCCGCCCGCCCCATGCCCCGTCTGCTCTTCGCGCTCAGCGGATCCATCGCCTGCTACAAGGCCTGCCACGCGATCTCACGCCTCGCCCAGGCCGGCGTCGAAATTCAGACCGTCGCCACGCCGTCGGCGCTGAAGTTCATCGGCCCCGCCACCCTCGAAGGCCTCACGGGAAAAGCACCCCTGTGCGATCTCTGGGAGCCAGGCCGGGCCATGGAGCACATCGACCTCGCCCGCTGGGCCGACCTCGCGCTGGTCTGCCCCGCCACCGCCAACACGATCGCCCGCCTCGCCAACGGCCTCGCCGACGATCTGCTGGGTTCGCTGTTTCTCGCCTGGGAGCTGAAAAAGAAATCCTGGTGGGTCGCGCCAGCCATGAATCACGCCATGCTCGCCCACCCCGCCACCCAGGCGAACCTGCAAAAACTCGCCGCCATGGGTGTGCGCGTGCTCCCCACCGGCGAGGGCAACCAGGCCTGCGGCGAGCAAGGCGCCGGCCGCCTCCTCGAGCCCGACGACCTCGTGCTGCACGTGCTCGCGCAACTGGGAACCAAGATCGCCTGAGCCAGTCTCTCCACTAGCGCACCGCCATGAAAGTCCTCGTCACCGCCGGCGCCACCCGCGAGCCCATCGACGCGGTGCGTTTTATCTCAAACGTCAGCAGCGGCGCCACCGGCGCGGCCATCGCCGAGCACCTCGCGGCCTCGGGCCACGAGGTAACGCTGCTCCACGGCGAAAGCGCCGTTCGGGCCTCGGCCGGCGGCGTCATCAGCGGGGCCTTCGGCTCCACCGCCCAACTCGCCGCCCGCCTCCAGTCCGCGCTCGGCTCCGGCGGCTTCGACACCGTGGTGCACGCCGCCGCCGTGGCCGACTACCGGCCGGAGACCACGCACGCGGGCAAGCTCAGCTCCTGCGCCGACGAGCTCACCCTTCGGCTCGTCCCCACGCCCAAACTCCTCCCTGTCCTGAAATCCTGGGCTCCGCGACCGCCCCGCGTGCTGGGTTTCAAGCTCACCGCCGGGGCGGACGCCGTCGAACGCGCCGCCGCGGTCGACAAGCTTTTCGCCGGAGGCGGCGTCGACGCGGTGGTTCACAACGACATGGACGAGCTCGGCTCCGCCGGCGCGGGCCGCACTTTCCGCGTCTACAAGGCAGGCGACAGCGCCGCCGCAGCCCACGCCACCGGCGTGCCTTCCCTCTGCGCCTGGATAGAGTGCTGGGTGCGCCACGGCTAAGGACACCGCCCGCCTCCTTAAGCGAGGGCCCCTGCGCGCTTGCCCGCGGGCCTTGGAAGCGTTGATTGTGGCCAGCTTTTCCCGTGTTCCGCACCTTTCTCAAAACCAAGCTGCACCGCGCCACGATCACCGCGGCCGACCCCCACTACGAGGGTTCCATCTCGCTGGATCGCGCCTTCTGCCGGGCGGCCGGGCTGCTGGAGTTCGAGCAGGTCGACGTCCTCGACATCGACAACGGAGCACGCTTCACGACCTACGTGATCTACGGCGAGGCCGGCCAGGTGCAGGTAAACGGCGCCGCCGCCCGCCTCGTGCGCCCCGGAGACCTCGTCATCGTGCTCGCCTACTGCCGCCTCGCTCCCGAGCAGGTGGAGAAACACTCCGCCCGCGTGGTCCTCATGGGCCCGGGCAACGAGATCGTCTCCGTCTCCGAGCACCCGGTTCAGGCGCCCTGAAGCGCGATCGACGGCCGCAAACGCCCGGCCGTCGCGAAAAGTTTACGTTGGCCCGCGTTTTGCGTTTCCGCCCGGCGCGTTTCGCCCTTTCCATCCGCGCGTCGCCCGCGCGCGACGCGATACAACCTGATCGATGCCCACCGCGAAACGCCGACGCCCCGCCGCCGAACCCGAGCGGCTTTCCAAGAAAATCTACGAGGCGCGCATCGCGCAGATCCGCGAACGCCTCGTCCAGCTTCAGGTCGAGCTCAAGCAGCAGCCCTTCGGCCTCCTTTTGATCGTCGCCGGCGTCGCCGGCGCGGGCCGCGGTGATCTCCTCAGCGCCCTCGGGGGCTGGCTCGACCCACGCGGCGTGGAGACGTTTTCCTTCGAAAAGCCCACGGATGACGAGCGTCGCCGCCCTTTCCTCTGGCGCTTCTGGCGCAGCCTGCCGCCTGCCGGAAAAATCGGCGTCTACGCCGGCTCCTGGTATACCGAGACGCTCAACGAGGAGGCGCGCAGCAAGAAGGCCCTCGCCGCCCTCGACCACGAACTCGGGCGCATCCGCGACTTCGAAAAAACCCTCACCGACAACGACACGCTCGTGGTCAAGGTCTGGCTGAACCTCGATAAGGACGCCCAGCGGGAGCGCTTCAAAAAACTCGCGGCCGACGAGCGCACCGCCTGGCGCGTGACCGAGGAGGATTGGCGCCACCACCGGATCTACGACCGCCTCGAGCGCACCGCCCTCCACATCCTGAAGGCCACCCATCGTCCCGAGGCGCCCTGGGTCGTGGTCGACTCGGAGGACGAGCGCTCGCGCAACCTCGCCGTCGGCGAGATGCTCCTCGACCGCTTCGCCGAACATAAGCGCCGCCTGGTCCGCCTGGCCCGCACCCGCCCCGCCGCCAAACCCGATCCGCTGCCCAAACCCCTTCGCGCTTTCGGCCGCCGCCGCCTTACCGGCCTGCCCCTCGACCAGCACCTCACCGCCGACGAATACGAGGAGAAGCGCGACAAATGGCTCGGTCGCCTTCACTCCGCCGTGCGGGCCGCCAAGCAGGCCGACCGCGCCGTCACCTTCGTCTTCGAGGGCTGGGACGCCGCCGGCAAGGGCGGGGCCATCCGCCGCCTCACCAGCGCCATCGATATGCGCGACTACCGCGTGTATCCCGTGGCCAAGCCCACCGAGGAGGAGAAGGCCCACCACTATCTCTGGCGCTTCTGGCGCCACGTGCCGCGCGACGGCACCATCGCGGTCTTCGACCGCAGCTGGTATGGCCGCGTGCTCGTCGAGCGCCTCGAGGGCTTTTGCCGGCCCGATGAATGGCGCCGCGCCTTCGAGGAGTTGAACGATTTCGAGCGCGAGCTCACCGAGCACGGCCAGATCGTCGTGAAATTCTGGCTGCACATCAGCCGCGAGGAGCAACTCGCGCGTTTCCGCGCCCGCGAGACCACGACCTTCAAGCAGCACAAGATCAACGACGAGGACTGGCGCAACCGGCGCAAATGGAACGCCTACGAGGTTGCGGTGGGCGACATGCTCGCCCTCACCGACACGCCCCACGCCCCGTGGCAGGTCATCCCGGCCAACGACAAGCGCTACGCCCGCCTTGAAGTGCTCCGCTCCGCCTGCCGCGCCATCCGCTCCGCCCTCGGCGAGGAGGAGTGAACCCCAAAGATTATTCGGGGGCAGTTTTTAAGGCAGAGCAGCGAACTGCTTTGCCTTAAAAATCCAGCTCCGGCCCTTACTGGCCGAGCACCCAGGCAAAGATGAGCGGGGCCACGATGGTGGCATCGCTCTCGACGATAAACTTGGGGGTCTTCTGGCCGAGCTTGCCCCAGGTGATCTTCTCGTTCGGCACGGCGCCGGAGTAGCTGCCGTAGCTCGTGGTCGAGTCGCTGATCTGGGAGAAGTAGCCCCAGAGCGGGACGTCGGGCTTGTCGAGGTCCTGGTGGAGCATGGGGACCACGCAGATCGGGAAGTCGCCCGCGATGCCGCCGCCGATCTGGAAGAAGCCGATCGAGCCCTCGCCGTTTTTGAGGACCTTGGCGGTCTTCATATACCACTGGGCGAAGACGGTCATGTATTCGATGCCGGTGCGCACGGTGTGCACGTTCTTGATTTCGCCGGTGAGGCAGCGGCCGGCATACATGTTGCCGAGCGTGGAGTCTTCCCAGCCGGGGACCACGATGGGGAGGTTCTTCTCGCAGGCGGCGAGCATCCACGAGTTTTTAGGTTCGATCATGAAGCTCTTGTTGAGCTTACCGGAGCGAATGACCCGATACATGAATTCGTGCGGGAAATAGGCCTCTCCGGCCTTGTCGGCGGCGAGCCACTCCTCGGCGACGGCGGCCTCGATGCGGCGCATGGCCTCGCCCTCGGGGATGCAGGTGTCGGTCACGCGGTTCATGTGGCGGTCGAGCAGGGCCTGCTCGTCGGCGGCGGTGAGATCGCGGTAGCCGGGCACGCGCTCGTAGTAGTCGTGGGCGACGAGGTTGAAGATGTCCTCCTCGAGGTTGGCGCCGGTGCAGACGATGGCGTGGACCTTGTCCTGGCGGATCATCTCGGCGAGGGTGAGGCCGAGCTCGGCGGTGGACATGGCGCCGGCGAGGGTGACGAGCATCTTGCCGCCCACCTTGAGGTGGGCCTCGTAGCCCTTGGCGGAGTCGAGCAGCGCGGCCGCGTTGAAGTGGCGGTAGTTGTGCGCGATGAACTGCGAGATCGGGCCCTTTTTGGCGGCGAGTTTCGCGTTGATGAGCTCGGGGAGCAGGGTCTGGCGCTTGGCGGCTTTTACTTTGTGGGCCATGGTTGGGAAATAATTGCGGCGAGTGAGGGGCGGGGCGGGGGGCGCGGGCAACAAAAAAGCCGACGCCAAAATGCGTCGGCTTGGAAATGGCGGGCGGAATCAAATCCGCGCCGTAGCGATAGCGCCCGGACTTAGGCGCCGGTCTGCTCTTCGGCGGGCTTCTTCTTCTCGGGCTTCTTCTCCCCGGAGCAGCCGCCGCAACCGGCGCCGGCATAGGAGAGGGAGGCGATGGAGAGGGCCGCAAGGGCGAGGATGAACTTCTTCATGATCGTGAGGTTTGGGTTTGTGATTTGGGACTAGTGCATCGCCATCGGTGAGAACCCCGAGGCGGCACACAGGAAGCTACGACGTTTGGCCACGGGGCAAGGTTTCAGCGGTGGAATTTAGCCGCTATTTTTCCTGCGTAGCCGCTATCCGGCACCGGACCCGCACCAAAAATACACATAAAACCCCGCGGCCGTGAGGCGCGCGGGGCCGGGAGGGAAACACGACCTGGGCGGCCGTGGGACGAAGAACTTAGGCCGCGCCGGCGGCGACGGGGACCTTGGCGGCGTCGAACGAGTAGACGCGCTTCGGGAAGTCCGGGGTCGGCGGGTGTGGCACGACCTTCCAGAATTTGCCTAGGGAGGCATCCCAGTTCTCCACCAGCTTCTGGGCGTGCGGACTGCCGGTCAGGCGGAAGTGCAGCGCGATCAGGTTGCGCAGGCTGTCCGCCTCCACTCCCGCCGCGATACGCTCCAGGCCGATCATGGCCGGGTTGATCTTCTTCTCGAAGGCACCCTTCTCGTCGTAGACGAAGGCGATGCCGCCGGACATGCCGGCGCCGAAATTGCCGCCGGTCTCACCGAGGATCACGACCAGGCCGCCGGTCATGTATTCGCAGCCGTGGTCGCCCACGCCTTCGACCACCGCGGTGGCGCCGGAGTTGCGGACGGCGAAGCGCTCGCCGGCGCGGCCCGCCGCGAAAAGCGTTCCACCGGTGGCGCCGTAGAGACAGGTGTTGCCGACGATGGACTGGTCTTTCCAGGCGAAGGTTTCGGAGCTCTTGGGGCGGAGGATGATCTCACCACCGTTGATGCCCTTGCCGACGTAGTC
>JBDLWD010000322.1:0-2760 GCA_039804465.1 Verrucomicrobiota bacterium
GCAAAAGGTGCTTTCCGAGATCGAGGCCGCGTCGGCCGCGGTCGAATAGTCGGGCCACGGCCGAAAGGTCGGGCTTGCGGCTCGCCGCGCTATCGAACGTGCCCCACCCTGTCCGGATGAAAGCGGCCCTGCCCGCCTTTTCCTCCCAAGTCGCCGACGCGCTCTACGCCACGCTCGACCCGGCCCCGCGCGCCGCGGCAGGGCTGGTGCTCGCATGCGCCGGCCGCGAGCGCTGCCTGCCCTCTTACCGGGTCGATCGCGCCGGCTACGCCTGCCACGCTTTTGAGTTCGTCGCCGAGGGCGCCGGGATCCTGGTTCTAGCGGGGCGGCGCCACCGGCTCCAAGCCGGCGACATGTTCGCCTACGGCCCGGGCGTGCCGCACCGAATCGAGTGCGACCCGCGACGGCCGTTGCTAAAGTATTTCGTGGATTTTTTCGGCCGCGAGGCGCCCTTGGTTTGCCGCGAGTCGGGTCTGGTCCCGCCGGCGATCACGCGGGTGGCGGAGATCGAGCCGGTGCGCCAGTTGCTGGACGAGCTTCTGCGCGAGGCTCAAAAGCCCCACGCGCTCCGCTGCGCTCTGGCCACCGCCTACCTGCGTCTTGTGATGCTCAAGGCGCGCGAGCCGGCTCCGCCCGCCGCGAGCGACTCCTCCGGCCGCGCCTACTCGACCTTTCTGCGGGCGCTTAATATCGTGGAGACGCGTCACGCATCGCTGCGCTCGCTCGCCGATCTAGCCGCCGCCGCGCGGGTGGATCCGGCCCACCTTTGCAGGCTCTACGCGCGCTACCGGCGAGACACGCCAGGACGGCACATCCTACGCCGCAAACTCGACGCCGCCGCCCGCCTTCTTGCCACCGAGCCGGTTTTGGTGAAGGAGGCGGCCGCGGCGGCGGGCTTTCCCGATCCCTTGCGCTTTTCACGCGTGTTCCACCGCGCCTTCGGCTGCGCGCCAAGCGAGTTTCAGGCCCGCCACCGCGAAAGCATAGCCCGTCCGGGCCCGGAGCCCTTCGCCGGTGTTTAGACTAGGCGGAAGAGCCCGGTAGAGCGAAGGCCAGAAAAGCGGCCTGCTGGTTTGCCGGGATGCGAACGTTCAGAAGCACACCGTCGTCGAGTTGCTCCTCTTTTTGCACGTGGCCGATCTGGTGGGCGCGGGCGATGAGGTCGTAGCGGGCGTGGGGAATGAGCAGCTTCAGGTCACCAAATGCGTCGGCGATCAACTCCAGGCACCGCTCGACCAACTCGGGCAAGCCGGCTCCGGTGCGGGCGCTCAGAAAAATGGCGTCGGGCGCGAGCGCGCGCGCGCGCAGGAGGTGAGCCTCGTCGGCGGCATCGACCTTGTTGAAAACCGTTAGCATGCGCTTCGCATCGGCGCCGAGCTCTCCGAGCACGCCGAGAGTGGTGGCGTGATGGGCGGCGACGTTAGGCGCGGTGACGTCCAGCACGTGAATGAGGAAGTCGGCCACGATGGCCTCCTCGAGGGTGGCCTTGAAGGCCTCGACCAGTCCGTGCGGCAGGCGTCGGATGAAGCCCACGGTGTCGGTGACGAGAAGCTTCTGGTTGCCCTTGAGCAGAAGCTGGCGGGTGGTCGGATCGAGGGTGGCGAACAGCTTGTCCTCGGCGAGCACGTGAGCCCCGGTAAGCGCGTTGAGCAGTGAGGATTTGCCGGCGTTGGTGTAGCCGACGATGGCCGCGGTGGGAACGGGCACGCGCTGGCGTTTGTGGCGCTGCACGCCACGCTGCTTGCGCACCTCGGCGAGCTCGCGCTTCAGCTTAACGATGCGGTCGTTGACAAGACGGCGATCCTGCTCGAGCTGCGTCTCGCCCTCGCCACCCATGCCGCCCTTGCCCCGCTGGCGGGAAAGATGGGTCCATGCACGGGTGAGGCGCGGCAGCGAATACTCCATCCGGGCGAGCGCGACCTGGAGCACAGCCTCGCGGGTGCTGGCTCTGTCGGCGAAAATATCGAGGATGACCTCCTCGCGGTCGATGACGGCGAGGCCGGAAAGTTTCTCCCAGTTGCGCTGCTGGGCGGGCGAAAGCGACTCGTCGATGACGATGAGGTCGGCCTCCGCGGCCTTGGCGGCCTCAATGATCTCCTCGGTCTTGCCGCTGCCGATGAGCGTGGCGGGCGTGGGCTGGCGTAGGTTGACCAACTCCTGGCCGACGATGTCGATGCGGAGGTTTTGCACCAGCTCCTCCAGCTCGGCGAGCAGCTCGGCGGCCTCACCATCAGCCATCTCGTGAGTCTGGATGCCCACGAGAAATGCGCGGTCGCAGCGCTTGCGCTCGGTTTTCGGAACGTCGTCGAGAAAGTCGGCCATGATGAAGATGAAGGCGGGGTTGCGAGGCGTAAAAACGGATCAGCGTCGACTCGGAACGCGCACGACCTGCATCCCTGCCGCGCGGGCGGCGCGCACGCCGGGCTCCGCATCCTCAAACACCAGACAGCTCTCGGGCGCGACGCCGATGCGGCGAGCGGCCTCGAGAAACATGTCAGGGTGAGGCTTGCCTCGGCCGGGCGCGACGTCGTGCGGGGTGACCACGATCGTAAACAGATCGTCCAGCCCCGCGGCTTTGAGGGCGGGCAAAGCGATGTCGGGCGTGCCACCGGTGGCGATGGCGACCGGGCGGGTCATGGCCACGCGTCGTGCGAAGGTAACCACCGGGTCGATTGGCGAGATCGCGTCGAGACGCTCCAGATAAAGCAGTTCCTTGCGCTCGGCCACGCCCTCGGCGCTGCCGATCCGCAATCCGTGGCG
>JBDLWD010000323.1:0-9729 GCA_039804465.1 Verrucomicrobiota bacterium
AGGCGAGAGGGACGCGGAGAATGCCGTCGGCGGGCCAGTCGAAGACATGCAGGTAGAGCCGGTTGCCCTTGCGGGTGGCGCGGCCCCAGGGGATCTGCGAGGAAGTCCACGGGCCGGCGACGGTGCCGTAGATGGATTCGCCGTTGAGGCGCAGCCAGGCGCCCATGCGCTGGAGCCGATCTGCGGCATAGCCGGGGACCCGGCCCTGGGCATCGGGCCCGACGTTGAGGAGGAGGTTGCCGCCCTTGTGGGCGATATCGATGAGGTTGCGGAGGAGGGTGGCGTAGGACCTGGGCTGGGTTTCGTAGCGGCTGTAGAACCATTTTTCACCGATGGTCATGCAGGATTCGAAGTCGCGGCCGGCGGTCTCGGCGGCGGACGGGATGCTGTTTTCCGGAGTGTCGTAGTCGCCGGCGTAAACACCGCCGAGGCGGTCGTTGACGATGAGGTTGGGCTGCTGGCCGATGGCGGCGCGGAAGGGGGCGGCGCGGGTGTCGGTCATGCTGGCCGGGGTATCAAACCAGAGCAGGTCGATGGGGCCGAACTCGGTTAGCAGTTCGCGGACCTGGGGAACGGCGACGTCGGCAAGGTAGTCGTCCATGTCGCCGGCCTGGGCGGGGTCCCAAGGCTGGTCGTTGTTGGGCGGGAAGTCGCCGATGGCGCCGCCGGGGTTGTTCCAATCCTTGGCGTGAGAGTAGTAGAAGCCGACCTTGAGGTCGTGCTGGCGGCAGGCGTCCACGAGTTCCTGCAGAATGTTGCGCGGGAAGCCGGAGACGGCGGCGATGTTGAAGGGGCTGGAGGCGCTGGGCCAGAGGGCGTGGCCGTCGTGGTGCTTGGCGGTGAGGACGACGTATTTTTGGCCGGCGGCCTTGGCGAGCAGGACCCAGTCCTCGGCGTTGAACTGGACGGGGTTGAAGGTGCTGGCGAAGGCGGTGTAGTCGGCGACGGGGATGCGTTGCCCGAACATCATCCAGTCGGCGTAGGTGACGATCTCCTGGCCGTTGTAGGCGCCCTCGAATACGGACGCCGGGCCCCAGTGGATGAACATGCCGAACTTGGCGTCGCGCCACCAGGCGAGGCGGGCGTCGCGGGCGGCGGTGGTCTCGGGGGTGCCGGAGGGCGTGGTCTGGCGCGTGCCGCTGCTATCGTATACAGTGACGTTGAAGGTGCGCGTGGTGGTGTTGCCGGCGGCGTCGGTGGCGGTGGCGGTGACGACGGAGGTGCCGAGCGGGAAGGTGAAGCCGGAGGCCGGGGTGCAAAGCGGGGTGACCGGGCCGTCAACGAGGTCGAGGGCGGAGGTGGCGAAGGTGACGACGGCGGAGGTGCCCGTGGTGCCGAGGCTGACGAAGGCGGGGACGGTGAGCTGCGGGCCGGTGGTGTCCCTGACGGTCACGTTGAAGGAGCCTGAGGCGGAGTTGCTGGAGGCGTCGGTGGCGGTGACGGTGACGGCGGTGGTGCCGAGCGGGAACGTCGAGCCTGAAGCGGGTGACGAAACGGGCGTAAGCGCGCCGGCGACGGCGTCGGTGGCGGTGGGTGCGAACGTGACGACGGCGCCGGACGGACCGGTGGCCTCGACGACGAGGGCGGAGGGCAGGGAGAGGACCGGGGCGACGGAGTCCGTCACGGTGACGGTGAAGGTCTTGGTGGCGGTGAAAGCGCCGTCGCTGGCGGTGGTGGTGACGGTGGTGACGCCGACGGGGAATACGGAGCCGGAGGCGGGCGAGCTGGAGGTGGAGACGGGCAGTCCGGCGCTGGTGACGGCGGAAGTGGAGAAGGTGACGACGGCGCCGGAGGGGCTCGCGGCCTCGACGGTGAGGGGAGCGGGAACCGTGATGACGGGCGGGCCGGGAGGAACGCCCTCGACGGTGAGGGTGACATCGTTGCCATCGCCGCCGGCGTAGCGGATACGGAAGGTGAAATTACCGCCCGGGCCGGCGACGGTGAAGGTGGAGTTGTCGGCGCGGCCGGCGAAGGTGCCGCTGACGGCGGCGGCGCCGGACTTGTTGACGAGAGTGAGGACGGTGGTCTGCGGGAGGAACTCGGCGATATCGAGGGCGAGAGTCGCGCCGAGGGTGACGTTGCCGGAGACGTGGAGCGGGGCGGCACCGGACTGGCCGAGGCGGATGCGGCAGGTGGTGGAGGCGGGGGCGGTGAAGTTGCCGGTGAGGGTGATGGCACCGCGGTTGTCGAGGGTGGCCGTGTTATTGAGCGTCAGGTTCGACGCGGCGCTGATGTTGCCCGAGACAATCAGGGAACTGGAGGAGGATACGGAGATCGCGCCGGTGGCGGTGCTGTTGCCGGCCAGCGTGTAGGCCGCGCCGCCGGTGAAGGAGAACCCGCCGGTGCCGGAGATGGGCTGGGTGAGCGTGTAGTTGCCGGTGCGGCTGAAAGTGAGGGAGGCGTTGTTGACGAGCGGGCCGGAGCCGAGGGTGCCAGAGGCGCCGCCGTTGCCGATCTGGGTGTTGCCGGCGGAGAGGGTGGTGGGGCCCTCGTAGGTGTTGTTGGCGGAGAGGATGAGGGTGGTGTAGCCGCCGGTGCGGGTGAGGCCGCCGGGGCCGGAGAGAGGGCCGTTGAAGCGGAAGGTGCCGGAGTTGGGGCCGTCGATGGTGGTGTTGGCGGCGAGGGTGAGGGCGTTGGCGACGGTGTAGGTGAAGCCGCTGGTGGGGCCGGCGAGGGAGATGGACGGGAGCGTGGAGCCGGCGGCGTTGAGGGTGAACGCGGCGCCGGTGAGGTTGACGACCGGGCTGGTGTTGTTGCGGGTGCCGTTCAGGTTGAGCTGGTTGACGGCGACGGGGCCGGCGGGATCGACGTTGATGTTGATGGTGCCGTTGCCGAGGGACTGGCCGGTGAAAAAGCCGATGCGCGCGGCGGTGCCACCGGCGGGGGCGATGGCGGGGGACCAGTTGGCGGCGGTGGTCCAGAGCAAGGTGGAGGCGGTGGACGTGTTGGTGAAGCCGTCGTTGTCGGGGTCGGCTGAGTCTGCGGAGGTGCCGGAATTGGCGGTGGTGCCGAACCAGGTGAAGCGCCACTGGTCGTCGGCAGTGAGGCCGAGCGGCACCCAGGTGAGGGAAACGCCGGTGGAGTTGTTTTGGAGGGAGAAGGTGCCGTAGGCGGAGGCGGAGCGGCCGCCGGCGTCGGTGGTGACGTTGCCGAGGGTGAAACTGGCGGTGCGGGAAGGCGCGCTGATGAGCGGCCAGGTGCGCAGGGTGGACCAGAAGGAGTCGGTGAAGTGGATGGTCGAGCCGGGACCATTCAGCGTGAGGTTTACGACGCCGGCCGATGCGAGGGCTGAAGCGGTGGTCAGCTGGCCGAGGCCGGTGGTGGACTTGAGGTCGCAGACGATGCGGCCGGCGCCGGAGAAATTAAGCGCTCCGGTGAAGGCGAACACGCCTGACTGGGGCAGGGCGAGGTGGCCGTTGGCGACGGTGACGGAGCCGGCGAGCGAAGGCGTGCCGGTGAGGGTGCCGGAGTCGATGACGGTGTAGCCAGTGAAGGTGTGATTGCCGGAAAGGGTGAGGGTGCCGGCGCCGGTCTTGCGCAGTATGCCGGAGCCGGAGATGGGGGCGGAGAATGACGTGGCGTCGTCGCGGGCGAAGACGAGCTCGGCGGTGGAGCCGATGGAGATGCCGGGCTTGGTTGCGGACCCGGCGGCGGGAGCAATGGAAAGCGAGCCGGAGGTGCCTGAGCCGATGACAAGTTTGCCCTGGCTGGCGGAGACGCTGGCGGAGACGGAGTTGTTGCCGGTGAGAATCCAGGTGCCGGAGCCGGACTTGATGAGGGAGAGCCGGGCGGGGGAAGTGGTGACGGTGCCGTCGGTGTTGGTAATGGAGGCGAGGATACCGGAGTCGGAGATGTTGCCCGCGAAGACGTTGCTGCCCGACGAGGTGGTGGCGCCGAGGGTGAAGCGCGGGTTTTCGGCGCGGATGGTGCCGAGGGTGGTTTCGGTGCCGAACAGGACGGAGCCGTTCCAGGTCAGCGGGCCGGTGCCGTGGGACTCGAGGATGCCATCGGGGAAGCGGCCATCGAAACGGATGGTGTGGTCGGAAGTGGCGGCGGGCCCGGTGTAGGTGAGCCGGGGGCGCCACGGGTCGGAGTGAAGGTATTTGGGGGATAAAACGACGGAGGCGGCGGGGTCGGTGCCGAGGGAGGAGATGGCGGAGATCACGACCGGGCCGCGGAAGATGCGGAGCTCGCCGGAGTGCTGGCTGTTGGCCGGGAGGGTGAACGAGGTATCGCCGGCCTTGTGAACGTGCCGGATGCCCGGGCCGAGCGGCTGCCCGAGGACGATGACACCCTGGGTGGAATTGGCGGAGATGGGGGAGGTGAACTCGATGTCGCGCGGGGCGACGCCGTCGCCGGAGATGAGGCCGTTGAGGCGGAGGGCGTGGCCCGTGACGCGGCTGTGATTGACGAACTGGAGGGTTTGGAGACCGATGATGTCGGCGTTGAAGGTCTGGTCGGCGGCGACGTCGGTGCTCACTGCGATGCCGCCGTGGGTAACGGAAGTGTCGCCGGGCTTGCCCGCTCCGAGGATGAGTTTGCCCGGGCCGGAGAAGGTGTGGGCGGGAATGGATGCGCCATCCAGGAAGAGCGACTGGAGGCTATGGTCGCCGGCGAGGGAGACCGCGGCGGTGGCGGTGGGGACGTTGAAGACTGCGGCAAATCCCGGACCGGGAAGGCCGTCGGGGCCCCAGTTGGCGGGGTCGTCCCACGTGGAGCTGACGCCGCCCAGCCAGCCCGGTTTCTGATAGTAGCGCGCGTAGTCCCAGAGGGCTTCCTGGCCGTCGAGGGCGGCGTTGGGATTGAGCCAGTCGAGGACCTTGGTGCTGAGGATAATGCTGCTGCCCTGGATCGCCTCGGTGTCGTTCATGCCCGAGGACGGGGCGGTGTAGACTTTCTGACCGTTGATGTAGACGACCTGGGAGTTGTCGGTGCGCCACTCGAGGCCGATGGTGATGTATTGGGTGATGTCGCCGAGGGTGGGGTATTTTTTGCCGTAGTCCCAAGTGCGGACGCCGTTCATGTGGTTCCAGACCCCGAAACCGTAGCTGTTCCGCGTTGAATCGGCGTATTGATTGAAGAACTCGGGGGCGTCGATCTCGTAGCTGCGGAGGGTGCCGTCCGTTGCGCCGTGCCAGTAGGCCATGTCCACGCCGGTGGAGGGGGCCTGGGGGATGCGAAGGCGGGCCTCGTGGTAGCCGAATTTCTGGTTGTGACGGGTGGAAACGCCGCCCTCGGTCCAGTTGGCCTCGTTTTTGAGGTCGACTGAGGTCGCTGAGGCGAGGGGCACGGAGCCGATGTAGGAGAGTTTGGTGCGTAGTTTTCCACCGGATACAGTGTAGTTGTTTCGACCGGCGAAGCCGCTCCAGACCGTGGAGTCGATAGCGGTGCCGTCAAAGTCGTCCGAGACCGGCACGATGGTGTAGTCCTGGGGCTTTTCGGCGGAGGGGGCCCAGGGGGCGTGGCGGGGCACGAACTGGACGGCGTCGGCGACGACGTTTTCGTTGGCGCCATTGTTGCGGATGACGACGCGGGTGGTGGCGCCGGCGTCGGCGCTGACGTTGGTGACGAGGTTCCAGACCCCGCCGTTGATCTCCTGGTTGACGGTGACGGTGCGCTGACCGTCGGGGAAAATGATGTCGACCGGCGTGTTGGTGGCCCGGCTCGGGTAGGTGGACCAACGCAGGTAAACGTCGTAGTTGCCCCGGGCGGGAAGCGTCGGGGTGTAGGTGTAGGATGCGGTGGGCGTGGCGCCGGTGACATTGGCGGCGTAAACGGCGGAGCCGCCGTAGGCCCCCGGGAGGCTGGTGGTGAGCCAGGTGCCGATAATGGTCAGGCCGGGGGCGAAGCCGCCGGGGGCGACGTTGTCGAGGATGATGGACGGGGCGGCCCAGACGCCGCGGGTGGCGGGGCTCTCGCCGGTGGCGTCTATGGAGGTGACGGTGTAGTAGGCGAACACTCCCGGCGTGGCGGTCGCGTCGGTGAACGAAGTGGTGGTGACGGTGCCGAGCAGAGCGGGCGTCGCGCCGAGGGCGGTGGCGCGGGTGACCTTATAGCCGGTGGCGCCGGATACCGCGGTCCAGGAGAGCGTGACCTGTCCGGAGATTTCGGCGGGACTCTGCGCGACGCTGGCGGGCGCCGAGGGAAGGGCCAGGGCGGGGAGGGCGGCCAGCAGAATACCGCCGGTGGTCAGGAGCAGGGGTAGAAGACGCATGGGGTGGGGCGTGGACGGCGCGGGAGAGGCCGTCGCACCTAGGGTTGATGGTCGGGCAGTATCAGGTCGGAGCGGCGGGAGGCGGGGGTGACGACAAGGCGTTCGATTTTGCCGGAGCGGTAGGAGAGCTCGACGACGGTCTGGCGCGGGGCGTGGAGTTTGAAGTCGACGTCCCATTCTTTGGGCCAGGCGGGGAGGATGCGGAGTTCGTCGCCCACGGTTTGCAGGAGCATCTCCTGGAGGCCGATCATCCCGGAGCCGCCCCAATTGTGATCGGGAACCCAATCGTGGCCGGGGCCCCAGAAGGTGGGGAAGCGGCGCGGGGCGTTTGCCAGCTTGCGGGCGTTGAAATCGGCCGCCTCGGCGGCGAGGCCCATGCGAGCGAAGAAGATGCCGTTCTGGTGCCAGCTCTGGACGAGGTCTTTTCTAAAAGTGCCGTGCTTCCAGGTGTCTCGGAAGATCTGGATCATCGCCGGGTCTGCCAGGGAAAACCGGTTAAAAGGGAAGAGCGGGTAGAACTGCGGGCACTCGAAATTTTGGACGTGGTTCCAAGAATGGGCGGGCCTGAGGATGCGATCGCCCTTGGTCTCGCCGAAGGGGAGATCGGGGAGGCGAGATTTGAAGCCGCGATAGTAGTCCTTCTCGGCGGGGGGCACGAGGGTGTCGTCGAGCGCGACCAGGCCGTCGAGGCAGGCGGCGAGGCCGGCGATGACGTCGGAGGGGTTGCGCGCGCCGCGATAGGTTTCGCAGGCGGTGGAGGGAAAAATGACGAGGCGGCCGTTGGCGTCGAGGGGCCGGCCGTCGCGCATCTTTTGCCGGAGCTGGTAGTGCTCGTCGAAGAAGCGGACGGACTGGCGAATGAGCGGCAGATACGGAGTAAGGTCGCTGCCGGAGAAACGATGCCGCTCAAGGGCGAGGTAGGACATCTCGAGCTGCGACTCGTAGTGGTAAGATACATACGCGTTGGCCTGCTCGCCGCGTTCGACGATGGTGTCGGGGCCTGGGCCGTTGATGCCTTTGATACGGGGATCGCCAAAGGGAACCTCCTTGCCGCGCAGGCGGACATTGGCGCCGGGCTCGGTCCAGCCCCAGCCGGCGGAAATGGGCAGGCCAAAGTTTTCGAGTTGCTCGGCGAACAGGGCGCCCTCGTGCCCGTAGTAGGTTTTGACGCGTGCGACGGCGGAGGGGAGGGCGCGGCGGTAAAACTCGAGCTGTGGCGCGACAAGATCGGCGTCGCCGGACTTGAGCATGGGCCAGTGGACGAGGCGCTGGTTTTGGGCGGTGAAGCTGCCTCCGCCCCAGGCGCGCCAATCGGGGTCGAGGGTGCGGCCGCCGTCCACGAGCGAGGGATCGAAGGTGAAGTTGCCGCCGTTGAACTTGGTCGGGTAGTCGCCGCGAACGTTCGTGCCCAGCTGATAGCGGAAGAGCTGGTAGTTGCGCGCGATCTGCCAGGGGCGGGAGGCCGGATCGGGTTGCCCGGGGTTGATGACGATGTGGCTGCGGGACCAGAAGGCTCGCCACCAGTCGACGGAGGCCTGGCGGGCGGCATCGATAGGCGGCAGGGCGGCGAGGTGGGCGCGCAGGCCGGCGATCCATGCGTCGAGGGTGGCGGTTTGCGCGACGTGGCTGACGAGTTCGAGGCGGTGGGAGCGGGAGGGGGCCTCGGAGGCGAGCGTCCAGGCTTGGAACGGGGTGAGGATGTATTTGCCCTCGCTCGTGCCGGCGGGGCGGAAGCCGGGGCCGCGCAGGATGCCGCCGAAGGTGCGCCCGCGCTGGGTGTCGGCGAGCTGGTCCTTCACCGCTTCGAGCCCCTGCTGGCGGACGGTGTAGTCGAAGAGGAGGCGATCGTCGCGATTGCGACGGTGGAAAAAGACGGCGTCGCCTTGAAAGGCGATCTCGTCGCGGAAGCGGGTTATCTGACCGGGGTATCCGTCCAAGCCGAGGGCGGCGAAGCGGGGGCGCGCGGGACTGTTGGGCAGATCGAGATCGGTGTGGCGCCAGGTCTCGTAGGCGGCGCGAACGGAGACGGGGGCGGAGGAGTCGATCTCGACGTGTATGGCGGGGTTGAATACGTCGGCCCAGACGAGGATGCGCGCGGAGCCTGCGCCGGTCGCGCCCTCGATCTCGACCCGGCCGTCGCGGAGGCGGAGCCGTTGCTTGAAAGCGGGGGCGGGGGCGCCGGGCGAGGCGGGGGCAAAGGGATTGGGGTCCAGGCGGACGCGTAGGCGGCCTAGCTTCAGGTATTGGTTGTTCTCGTCGAAGCAGCCACTGCGCTGGGCGTAGACGAGGAGGTCGCCGTTTTCGACCCAGACATTGAGGCCGGTGTCGCCTCCGCCGCAGGGCATGGAATCGGCGGAGTTTTTGCTCTGCGAAGTCCAGGCGACATCATAGGCGTCGAGCCAGTCGAGCTCGTCGGCGCGGGCGGAGGCGGACACGACTAGCGCTGGCGCGGCGAGCGCGAGAAGCCCAAGCGGGCGCAAAAGCCGTGTCAGCAGGGAGGCCATGTCTCGATGCTAGAGGTCGAGGGCGACGACGGAGGCGATGGGGTCGGGTGCTTTGGCGGGAAGGGTGAGGGTGAGGCCGGTGGCGGATTGTTCGACGCCTACGGAGGCGGACGGGGCGGCGAGGAGGCGGCCGCCGGCGACGCGCTTCGGGAGGGCAGGGAGGACGATTTTACCGTCGGCGGGCCACTGGAGGACGTGGATGTAGAGTTTGCCAGGTTTGGTGGTGGCGCGCCATACGGCGGGGGCGGCGATGAACTTGCGCTTGCCGTTGACGGTGCCGAAGTCGCCGAACTCGGCGCCCCATGGAGTGCCATCGGTGCCGTAGATGGCCTCGCCGTTGACCTTGAGCCAGTCGCCCATGGCGCGAAGGCGATCTGCGTAGGGCGGCAGAATCACGCCCTCGGAGGTGGGGCCGACGTTGAGGAGATAGTTGCCGTTCTTTGATGCGGCGTCGATGAGGTTAAAAAGGAGTTCGCTCACGGGGCGGAAGGCCTCGTCCCAGCGTTTGTAGGCCCAGCTCTTGTTGAGGGTGCCGCAGAGTTCCCAAGGAACGGGATGAGACTGGTGGAAGGGCTCGTTGTCGCCGCTGCCGTCGAAGTCGGTGATGGGCAGGCCGCGGGGTTTGCCGAGCTGGATGCGGCTGTTGATCAGGATGTCGGGGACGAGTCCGCGGACCAGAGCGGCAATCTGCTCGGCGCGGGCGGGGGTGATGTCGCCGGCGGTGTCGAACCAGAGGATGGCAGGTTTGTATTTCAGGCAGAGCTCGCGGATCTGCGGAATGGATTTCTCATCGAGATATTTGTCCATGTTGCGCGGGTATCCGGGCCAGGACCAGTTGTTGCCGTAGCCATCCGGTTCGTTCCAATCCTGGGCGTGGGAGTAGTAGAGCCCGAACTTGAGGCCGTGGCGATCGCAGGCCTCCTTGAGTTCCTTCATCGGGTCGCGCTTGAAGGGGGTGGCGTCGACGATGTCGTAGCTGGTGACATCGGAATCAAACATCGAGAAGCCGTC
>JBDLWD010000324.1:0-2842 GCA_039804465.1 Verrucomicrobiota bacterium
GAAGGTGCGGCGCGAGGACGGGCGGGTTTTCGAGATTCCCCTGGGCACGCTGGCCGAGGCGGACCGGGCGTGGGCGGTGGAGCGCGGCCGGGCAAAAGCGGCCGAGGCGGAGGAAGCCAAGGCGCGCAACGACGCAGCCAAGGCGAAGGAAACAGAGGCCTCGAGCCGGGAAAAGTTTTTGAAGGGCCCGCTGACCTACCGGCTTTCGGACGGTTGGGAAAAATGGCCGGAGAACCGCAGGCGGGCGATCGTGGAGGCGATGGACGTGGCGGTGGCGTTCCTGAACGAGCACGGGAAATTCAAGAAGGCGGTGACGGCGAACAACAGTCCGGGCACGCCCACGGCGGACGCGAACTGGGACGGCTGGATCAACTGGGGCGGCACCATCAATCGCCGCGTGGCGCTGCACGAAATCGCGCACACGCTGGGCGTGGGCACGCATCGGCGCTGGCGCGAGAACATCAAGGACGGGAAGTGGACGGGGGCACACGCGCTGCGCCAGTTGCGCGAATTTGACGGGCCGGAGGCGGTTCTATTCGCGGACCGCATGCACTTCTGGCCCTACGGGCTGAACTTCGACAAGGAATCCTCGCCGCAGAGCGACCTGCGTTTCGTGAAGATGGTGGCGGCCCTGCGCAAAGACATGGACCTCGAGTGAAGCGTCCCGGGCCTGGGGCGCACGAGAGAGCGCCGCGGGCCGCGAGGCTCAGAACCGGAAGCTGCTGCTGACCTGGAAGACCGCGCTGACGATGGCGTAGGCGATGAAGGCCACGAAGCTGAAGGCGGCGACGAGAACGCCCGCGCTCACGGATTTGGTGAAGGTGTTGAGGAAGCGGTCGAGCTCGTTGCGGCAGGTGCGGGCGATGTCGCGCAGACCGGGGGCTAGGCTGCCGGTCTGCTCGGAAACGGAGAGCCGGTCGAGGAGGAGCGGGGCGAAGACGCCGGTGCGCCCGAGGGCGGTGGAGAGGGCCTCGCCCTCGAGCACGCGGTCGGTGGCCTCGGCGAAGCGGCCGCGCAGGGCCTCGTTGCCCACGGTGCGCTCGGCGAGGCGAAGCGCCTCGGCGGTGGTGATGCCGTTCTCCAGCAGCACGGCGAGAGTGTGGGCGAAATTCAGGACGGTGCCGCGGATGGCGAACCCGTTCACTAGGGGCAGGCGCAGCCCGAGCTCGTCGGTGGCGAGGCGGCCGGCGGGGGTGCGGCGCCATTGCCAGAAGAACACGAACCCGATGACTAGCGCGGCGATGCCGAAGGCGCCGTAGCGGAGCAGGAACTCGGAGCCGTTGACGAGGAGCTTGGTCGCCCAGGGCAGCTCGCCGCCGAGGGAGGTGAGCAGGCCCTTGAGCCGCGGCATCAGAAAAAAGAGGAAGAACAGGATGACTCCGGCGGCGAGGAAGCAGACGAAGACGGGGTATGCGAGGGCGGCGGCGAGCTTGGCGCGCAGTTCCTTTTGCTCGGTGAAGTGGCTGATGAGGCGCTCGAGCACGTCGCGCAGGTTGCCGGTGGCCTCGCCGGCGGCGACGAGGTTGACGGTCTGGCCGTCGAAAACGTGGGGGAAACGGGAGAGCGCGACGGAGAGCGTCTGGCCTTCGCTGAGGCTGCCCCAGAGGGCGGCGCAGAGGGAGCGGAGACGGGGCTGCGATACGCGCACGGAGAGGAGGCGCACGGCCTCGCCGGCGGAGAGCCCGCCGCGAACCAGGTCGGCGAGGGATTCGAGGAAGGGCAGGCGCTCCTTGGCGGTGGGGGCGACGGAGCGGGCGGAGGGGGTGGAGGCGGTCGACGACGCGGGCGCGGCCGCTTGGGGCGGCGTGCCTCCCGGCCGGCGGGAGCGGGAGGATTTGGGTGCGGCGCCGGTGGACTCCTCGAGGCGGGTGGGCTGGAGGCCGCGGGTCTGGAGCTTGCGGAGCGCGTCGCGCCGCGAGGGGGCGTCCACGGAGCCGGACGAGGTGGCGCCGGATTTGTCGCGCGCGGTGTAGCTGAAGCTGGGCATTTGGCGCGGCGGTTAGCGGCGATTGATGGACTCGAGACCTTGCAGAATGACCAATGACCCATGACCAATGACCCATGGGCCGACGCAGGCGGCTGAGTCAGGCGAGGACGGCGGACGGGAGGCTTGGGAGGTAGCCCATTCGCGGCGCGCCCGGCGGTCGCGCCCTACCTTGATTAGGGATTCATTGGTCATTGGACATTGGGCCTTGGGTATTCCACGGGCTGCGCGCCGTGCGCTCAGTCCGTGGTGCTGAGGGCGCGGAGGAGCTCGTCGAACGTGGTCTGGCCGGTGCTGACGCGCTGCCAGCCGGACTCGGAGAGCGTGGTCATGCCGTTGGCGATGGCCTGGTCGGTGAGGGCGCGGCCGGATTCGCGTTTCACGATGAGGTCGTGCAGCGGCTTGGGGTGGAGAATCTCGAAGATGCCGACGCGGCCGCGGTAGCCGGTGCCGCGGCACTGGCGGCAGCCCACGGGGGCGGCGAGCTCGGTGACTCCATCGGCGAGGGAGGGCGGAAGGTTGAGGGCGACGAGGTCGGCCTGGATGCGGTCGCGCTGGACCGGCGCGGGCTTGGCGCAGGCGGGGCAGAGGCGGCGCACGAGGCGCTGGGCGATGACGAGCTCGACGGCGCTGGCGACGAGGAAGGGCTCGACGCCCATGTCGATGAGACGGGTGATAGCGCCGGGCGCGTCGTTGGTGTGGAGGGTTGAAAACACCAAGTGACCAGTGAGCGCTGCCTGAATGGCGATTTCTGCAGTCTCACGGTCACGGATCTCACCAATCATCACGACATCCGGATCCTGGCGCAGGATGGCGCGGAGGGCGCGGGCAAAGGTATAGCCGATCTCTGCATTGGCT
>JBDLWD010000325.1:0-3358 GCA_039804465.1 Verrucomicrobiota bacterium
GCGAGCACGCCCCTCGCCGTATGTGGCTGATCGAGACCGGTCCCCAGCGCACGATCTGGGACGCGAAGTTCGAGGACGGCGACGGGTTGGTTTTCGGCAACGAGGGCAACGGCTCGCCGGCCTGGCTCTACGAGGAGTTTGGCGAGGCGCGCAGCCTGACTATTCCCCAGGCAAATACCGAGCTGCGCTCGCTCAATCTGAGCACAGCGGCGGGCGTGGCCTGTTACGAGGCGCTGCGGCAGATCGGCATGCCGGCTTGAGCGCGGTCAGCGGACGCCAGCGTGATTGTCTTTTTCGGTCTCGTCGGACCGAGAAGCGTTTTGCAGGGGCTTATGCCGTCCTGCGGCTTTTCCGCGGAATCACTTCTTTTCGTCGTCTTCCTCGGCTTCGCCGCTGTCGCCAAACTCGTCCTCTTCTTCCTCGGCGGTTTCCGCCTGTTGCTTGAGAACGCGCTCGAGGATCTCGCTCATGTCGTCGACCGCCTCGTAGACTTTTTTCGTCACCAAGATGGGGCGGCCGTGGGCGAGGGCCAGCACGGTGCTGTCGCTGGGGCGCGCGTCGATCTCCACGATTTTCTGCCCGAGCTCGTTCTTCATCTTGAGCAGGATTCGGGCGTAGAAGGTGCCTTCGTTCACGTCGTTGATCACCACGTGTTCGAGGGTCGCGCCCAGGCCGGTCAGGATGTGGCCGATAAGATCGTGGGTGAGGGGGCGCTCCTTTTTCTCGCCGTTGAGCGACATCTGGATCGCGTTCCCCACCGCATGGTCGACGTAGATCACGAAGGTCTTGGCATCGTCGCCGAGGAACACGGCGCAGCCGTTGGCGGTGGGCATGACGCCTTTGACGGCGACGGGGAGAACGGTGGGCGAGGCCATGGGAAACTCAGGATGTGTGTTGTGGGCGCCGGACGCGAGCGGCGGCGATTTTTATTCGGCTCCGTGCAGGGCGATGCCCAGCTGGTCGGCGCGGGCGAGGACTGCGGGCTTGTCGATGAGGATGACGCGGCCCGCCTCCAGCGCGGCGGCGCGGATGTTGGCGGCGTCCAGGTTCTCGAGGGTTTTTAAGCCGAAGCAGGGGACGTCGAAACGGTAGTCTTGCCGCGCTTTCACGGTTTTCACGTAAAGACACTCGTCGGTCTTCAAGGTGCCGGCGCGGCGAATCATTTCGTCGGTGCCTTCGTAGGCCTCGACGGCGAGGACGGTGCCTTTGCGCACGACGCAGCCCTGGCCTATGTCGAGCCGCGCGCATTCTCGGGCGATGTGCAGGCCGTGCTCCACGTAGTCGCGGTCGACGCCGAGCTTCTTTCTCGTCATCTGGCCGGGCGTGGCGAGGTGGGCGTCGATGAAGGCGCGGGCGTCCAGCAGGCGCACGTCGATGTCCTCGATCTCCTTGGCGATGGCCCCGAAGATGGTCTCGGCGTTGCGACGCTTGAGCGTGGCGAGGATGGCGATGGCCTTGAGGTCGGGATGCAGGCCGGAGAACAGGCGGCGCGGCGACACCTGTCCCGCCATGAGAGCGTAGCCGGCCTCGAATTTTTTCAGGGCCTTCAGCATCGCCCCGATCTGGCCGACCTTGATGAGAACGCGTTCGTTTTCGGAGAAAGCGGCCTGCAGCTCGGGCGAGGTTTCGTCCTCCATCGCGATCAACCGCACGGGCACTCCCGTGGCGCGAACACTCTCGGCTATCAGGGCAGGGTAGCGCCCTTGCCCCGCGATCAGCGCCACCGGGCGGCGGGGATCGAAGTCCGGCGGAATAAAGGCGGAAAGGGGCGGCTGCATCGGCGAAGCTCCAATGACCAAGGACTAGCGCAGGATGGCAAGCCTGCGGGACGGTGAAACGCCTGTGTATCGCATGGGGTGGGGCACCGATTTTCCTCTCAGCGCTTTCAAGTGTGCGAAAAGGCGTTGCCGCAGTTGCTCCGCAAACCCTTCACTTGCGGTTCATTTTACCAAAATGGCCACGCACTCTCTTGTCGCAGCATTTCAGCAGGCCGGCCAAGGCCACGTTTTCGCCCACTTTGAGTCGCTCACGCCCGCGCAGCAGGCCGACCTCCTCGCCGACGCGGGAGAGATCGACCTCGCGGAAATCGCCGAACTCGACCGCACCCTCGTGCAAAAGAGCGCGACCGCCGGTGTCGATCTTTCCGACCTCTCCCCGGCTCCTTACGAGGCATTGCCCAAAAACGGCGGAAACTCCGCGGCCTGGGCCGAGGCCAAGCGTCTCGGCGAAGAGGCCCTGCGGGGCGGTCGCGTGGCAGCTTTCGTGGTCGCCGGCGGTCAGGGCACGCGCCTCGGTTACGACGGCCCCAAGGGCACCTATCCGGTCACCCCGGTCCTCAAGAAGAGTCTTTTCCAGGTCTTCGCCGAAAAGCTCCGCGCCGCCGGCGCCCGTTACGGCAAGCCGCTTCACTGGTTCATCATGACCAGCCACATAAACCACTCCGCGACCGAGGCTTTCTTCAAAGAGAACAAGTTCTTCGGTCTCGCCGAGGGCCAGGTTCACTTTTTCCGCCAGGGCCGGATGCCCGCGGTCGGTTTCGACGGAAAAATCCTGCTCGAGGATAAGCACCGCATCGCCATGTCGCCCGACGGCCACGGCGGCTCGCTCCGCGCCCTTCATCGCAGCGGCGCGCTCGACCTCATGCAACGCGAGGGCATCGACATCCTCAGCTACTTCCAGGTCGACAACCCGCTTGTGCGTTTCATCGACCCCGCCTTCGTCGGCTGGCATCTCAAGACCCGCTCCGAGATGAGCAGCAAGACGGTGCCCAAGGCTTACGCCGGCGAAAAGGTCGGCCACTTCTGCACCCAGCGCGGCAAGACCGTCGTCATCGAGTATTCCGATCTGCCCAAGGCGATGCAGGACGAGGTCGATGCCTCCACCGGCAAACTGCGTTTTATCGCCGGCTCCATCGCCATCCACCTGCTCGACCGCGAGTTCATCCGCCGCATGGCGACCGGCGCCGACGCTCTCCCCTTCCACCGCGCGGACAAGAAGATTCCATGCCTCGACGCCACCGGCGCCTTGGTGAAGCCCGAGAAGGCCAACGGCGTGAAGTTCGAGATGTTCGTTTTCGACGCGCTGCCCTTCGCCAAGCATCCCGTGATCATCGAGACCGACCGCGCCGACGACTTCTCCCCGGTGAAGAACGCCGAGGGCCTCGATTCGCCCAAGACCTGCGCCGAGGACCAGCTCCGCCAGTTCGTCCGCTGGACCAACGCGAACGGCGCCGCCGTCCCCGCCGACGCCACCGGTCTGCCGCCCTTCGCCTTCGAAGTATCGCCGACTTTTGGATACGACGAGGACAGCTTCGCCGCCTCCTGGGCCTCCCGCTCGCCCAAGCCCGTCATCGATGCCG
>JBDLWD010000326.1:0-2507 GCA_039804465.1 Verrucomicrobiota bacterium
TCTTTTGAAAACGGCGTCGGGACGGCTGTTGATCGCCTGCCTGCCAGAGGAGGAGCGGCGGTCGCTGCTGAAGCGGCTGCGGCCCGCGAGGGCGGAGGCGGCGGGTTTGGCGGAGAGTCTGCGGGCGCTCGCCGTCGAGGGGTGCTGCGTGGCGGAGGACGAGACGATGCGCGGGGTGCGCGACGTGGTGGTGCCGGTGGCGTTCGGCGCCTCGGGCGCGGCGGCCGCGCTGGCGTGCTCGATGTTGATGCGCGGAGCTAGCGATCCTGGGGCGGCGGAGTATCGGGCCGGGTTGGAGAAGGCGGCGAAAGAGATCGCGCGCCGGCTCGGGCTGGGTCTCAAGGCGGGCGGCCCCGGGCGGGATTTTTCACCATGACACCCATTTATTTCGAGGACTTCGCTCCGGGGGCTTGCCGCCAAACCGGAGGGCGCACCATCACGGAGGCGGACATCGTGCTGCACGCCGGGCAGACGGGGGATTTTTATCCCCACCACATGGACGAGGAGTGGTGCAAGACGCAGCCCTTCGGCCGGCGCATCGCGCACGGGACGCTGGTGTTTAGCGTCGCGGTGGGTCTGACCGCGGGGGCGATCAACCCGGCGGCGATGAGCTACGGCTACGACCGGCTGCGCTTCATCAAGCCGGTTTTCATCGGCGACACTATCCGCTGCGAGGTGCGCGTCGGCGAGTGTCGCGCCGACGAGAAGCGGCCCCGGCACGGGATCGTGTGCGAGCTGGTGACGGCGACCAATCAGCGAGGCGAGACGGTGCTTGCGTGCGAGCATCTGCTTCTGGTGGCGCGCCGCGCCGCGTGAGCGGGGGCTACTTGCCCGCGCCCGGTTCACGGCAGGTGGTAGATCTCCTCGGCGTCGGCCCAGACGCCGGGGGCGGTCAAGCCGGGCTGCGCGACCAGGCAGGGCATGCACTCGGCCCACCAGCGTTGCGTGTCGGGATCGGCCGCCATGCGCGCCATGTCGGCGGCGAAATCCGCGCCGACATATTCCAGGTAGGAGAAAAGGTGGGGGACGCCGCCTATCCGCCGCACGTAGATGGAGTAGTTACGGATGTTGCAGGCCTTGATCATCGCGTTGACCGACGGCCACGGGGCGGCGTGGAGCCCGAGGTAGCGGTCGATTTTTTCCGGGCGCGCCTCGGCCACCCAGGCGAAGCGGCGGACGGACGCGAGGGCCGGTGTGTTCACGGGCGCAGATCGGAGGAGGCTCCGGGCTCCTGCGGGGTGCGATACACGCCGCCCTCCACGCGGACCGGGTGCGTGAAGTGTTTTCGCAGGTGCGGGATGTGCTCGAGGAACACGGCCGGCAGGTCGAGGCCGATGTGGTTAAAGAGGACGAGGTGCTGGTGGATCTGGCCCATGTCGCCGACATGGGGGACGACGGGAACCCCGAATTTTTTGCAGAGCAGGCTGACGGCGAGGAACTCGCTCACGCCGGCCACCCGCACGGCGTCGACCTGGATGAAGCCGGCGCAGCCGGTCTGGAGGTAGTTTTTGAAAATGACGCGGTTGGGGACGTGTTCGCCGAGGGCGAGTTTCACGGGCGAGATGGCGTCGGCGAGGGTCTTGTGGCCGAGGATGTCGTCGGGGTGGGTGGGCTCCTCGATCCAGTAGGGGCGGATGGCGGAGAGGCGGCGGCAGACGTCGAGCGCCTGCGGGAGCGTCCATTGTTGGTTGGCGTCGACCATGACCTTGGCGGTTTCGCCGGCCACCTCGCGCACGATGTGGGCGCGGCGGATGTCGCGCTCGGGGTCCTTGGCGCCGACCTTGAGCTTCATGGCGGTGAAGCCGGCGTCGATGGCGCGGCGGCAGTTTTCGCGCACCTGCTCGTCGGAGTAGTTGAACCAGCCGACCGAGGTGTCGTAGCCCGGATAGCCGGCGGCGAGGACGGGCATGCGGGCGACGCGGGTGGGGCGGGCGGCGCGGACAAGGTCGAGCGCTTGTGCGGCGGTGAGTTCGTCCTCGAGGTAGGAGAAATCGACGGTGGCCACGACCTGCTCGGGGGTGAGGTCGAGCAGCAGTTGCCAGAGCGGCACGCCGCGGCGCTTGGCCCAAAGGTCCCAGCAGGCGTTGGTAACGGCGGCTAGGGCGAGCTGGACGACGCCCTTGTGCGGGCCGAGCCAGCGGAATTGCTGTTCGTCGGCCATGGCGCGCTGGATGGCGCCGAAGTCGGCCATAATTTCCTCGATGTCGCGGCCGACGAGGCGTTCCGCGTAGAAGGCAGCGGCGCGGCAGACCAGGTCGTTACCCTCGCCCAGGGTGAAGGCGAGACCGGTGCCGACGTGGCCGGAGTCGTCGTGAAGGAGGGCGACCGCGTAAGAGTAGATCGGATCCTTGTGGATGGCGTCGGAACCGTGGCCGGAACCGATGGGATAGCGAGCGTCGCGGGTGTCGATACGGGTGATCATGCAGCGAGTGTGTTAAGGCTGGAAAAATTGGAACTCGGCGAGGGCGGGACGACCGGAGGCGGATACGGCGAGACGGAAATAACGC
>JBDLWD010000327.1:0-7762 GCA_039804465.1 Verrucomicrobiota bacterium
TGGCGGTTCACCGGGTCGTCCGCCGCCGGCAGGTCCGCGCCGCAAAGCAGCAACCGCCCTCGGCCCACTCGCGCCTCGATGATCAGGCCGAGCCGCCGCGCCGTGAACCAGTCGTCGATCACGCGCACCAACGGCGTAAGCCCGCGCGGCAGCTCGTCCAGCACGAAGGCCCCGCCGCGGCGCAGCGGATACCACCACTGCCAGTTGCTCCACGCCTCGGTCGGGAAATCGCGCAGCGCCGGATGCGCCGGATCGCACAGCACGCCGAGCGTGTGCGGCGCCTGGCCGCTCGTCCACGCGGTGTTCCAAAACACCGTCGAAAAACCGAGCTGCACCCCGCCCGCCACCGCCGCGCCGGGCACGGCGAGCAGGAGATCGCCGCCGGCTTGGAGGTGGGCCCGCGCCGCCGCGTCCCACGCGGTCGCCACAAGAACGCCGGTTGGCGTCGGCGCGCCCGCGCGCGCGGCCGGCGGATAAAGCCAGAGATCCCAATCGTTGGCGCGCGGGCGCCCGTTTTCGTCCTCGATCCGGACCTCGAATCGCAGGCGCGCGGGCGCCACGTCGGCGAAGGGCGCCAGCGCCAGCTCCACCCGCCCCAGCGGCGCGGGGCCGCCCACCGGCACGTCGCGCGGCTCGGTCGCGCCCTCGGCGAGCACGCGGCCGCCGTCGGCGAGCACACGCCAGATCGCGCGACGGGCGCGCAGGTCGCACGCGCCCCAGTGCGCGGCCTCGAGATCGGCGACGAGCGTCTCGTCGGTCGTGAACACGCGACGCTCCAGCCGCGCCAGCGGCACCAGCGGCGAGCAGAAACGGGCATACTCGGCGGCGGAGACGTAGCCTTTCTCCTCCCAAAACGCGTTGAGCACGCCCACCAACGCCGTGCCCTGGCCGGGGAAATCGTGCAGGTCGAGCAGGTGGAAACCCGCCATGCCCGGCGTGCGCAACGCGGCCTCGATGTCCTCCTTGTAGCAGAGCGTCTGGAGCTTGCCCGAAGCGTGGAGAAAATCGCGCGCCAGCGCCTCCTGTCCCGAGGCACGCAGGCGGTCGCGGAAGATCTCGAAATTCCGGGCCTTCAGGTAGCCGGTGTATTTCGGGATCTCGTCGAGGTCGGGATAGACGCACCACTGGCCGATCTCGTGGCTGATGACGGGCGCGGACTGGCTTTCGATGTAGCCGCGGTAGTCGGTGCGCGTCTCCGGCGGGAGCGCGTTGATGCGCGAGGCCAGGCCCGCGCCCCAGTGCTGCACGCGCGGACGCCAGTCCACATGAAAATCGTTTTCCGGCAGGTTGGGCCAGCCCGACGACGACGAGTAGAGCCGGCGCGGATCCTCCGCGCGACGACGCTCCACCCACGCCGCCAGCCAGGCCGCGTGACGCGGCCCCTCGGGCTCGTTGCCCGACGCGAAAAAGAGAAAGCTGGGGTGGTTGCCGTAGGCGCGAAGGATGCGCGCGCTCTCCGCCTCCAGCCACGCGTCCACCGGCTGGTCGTCGCCGAGCGTGGTCGTCCAGTTCGGCCATGAGCCCGCCTCGACCTGGAAATAAAAACCCTCCTCGTCGCCGGCGACAAAGGCCGCCTCGGGCGGGCACCACGAGTGGAAGCGCAGCGTGTTAAGACCGTGCGCGCGGGCGATGCGCAGAAGGCGTCGCCACGATTCGACGTCGGTCGGCGGGTGTCCGGTGCGCGGAAAAATCGCGCACTCCAGCGTGGCGCGCACGAAGAGCGGGCGGCCGTTGAGCAAGAGGCGACGTCCGTCCTTTCTTATCTCGCGCAAGCCGAAGACGACGCGGTGCGTCTCGCCGGATTCGAGCGTGGCGGTGAGGGTGTGCAGCGCGGGGTTGAACTCGTCCCACGTGGCGGCGTCGGCGCCCAGCTCGTAGCGCACGGAGAAAGCGCCGTCGGCTCCGGCGCGCGCCGTCACGGGCGGACGTTGGCCGGCGCGCAATTCGACGGCCAAACCTTCCAGCGAGGGCGGAGAAAACGCTCCGGCGGGTATGGCCGCCGAGAGGCGGCCGCGAACCGTCACGGCGCGCGCCGCCACGTCGGGGAACACGTCGACGCGGTCGATCCAAACCAGATCGGTGGCGCGCAACTCCAGGCGGCCGACGACTCCGTTCCAGTTTCCCTGGGTGTGGTCGGAGATGCTGTGCGAGTTGTCGCCGATGTTCACCGCGAGGCGCGAGTTTTCCACCCGCAGGGTCAGGCGATGGCGGCCGGGCTCGACCTTCGCGCCGAGTTCGTGGCGATGCAACGTGGAGAGCGCGTCCTGCGCGCCAAGCTCGCGATCATCCAGCCAGACGCGCGTGAGCCAGTGCGGACGCTCCAGCTCCAACACGATGCGCCGACCGGCCCATTCCGCGGGGATCTCGAGCTCGCGCTGATACCACGCCACGCCGGCGTAGTAGGTCTCCGGCTGGAGCCAGAACGGCACCTTGAAATTCTCCGGCTCGCGGTAGGCGGCGTAGGCCGGCGAGGTGAAGAAGGTGCGATCAAAGATCCCTCCCGTCCAAGGCGTGTTCAGACCAACGGGCTCGCCTATGCCATGACCCGGCAGCGAACCGGGCAGCTGAACCACGTGCCCGGCCGCGTCCGCGGGCCAAGCTGCGGCGGGCGAGGACAAATCGGCGCCGAGGCGGCAGCGCCACGGACCGGCGAGGGAGAGACGGAGATCAGGCATGGGGAAAACGGAGGAAAACCAACGCCCGCCATCCTAACGTCCCGCCGCCGGACGAGGAATGGCGAAAGACCCGAAAGACATGGATGATCGGCCGGTCACGCCCCCCTCGGCCGTCGCCTTCAATGCGCGCAGACGCAGGCGTATTCGGCGCGGTCGCACTCGCCGCATCGGGCGAGATTGATCTGGAACCGCACCGTCGTCGGCGCGGCCGCGGCGGCCGTCTGCACCCGCAGGATAGCGGGCAGGTTTTCGCCCGCCGGCAGAGGCGTGATGCTCAACAGACTGGCGCCCGCGCCCTCCCCTTCGGTCACAAAGAGCATCGTGACCGGCGCGGACCGCGCGCCCGTGATGAGCGTGGCGTTGACGCCCGCCGGCGGAGCCACCGGCTTGCCGTGGTCGTCCACGAAGGTCAGCCGCACCTTTCGCTCGGCGGTCACGAAAAACTCCGCGTGCGGCTCCACCTGCACAAGCACGCGGCCGCGGTTCGGGCCGGGGATTTTCGAGGACTCGCCGTGCGCGAACGCGACGGAGGCGGAGACAAAAAGCAGGACGGTGAGGATGGATTTTAGCATGGTCATGGAGTTGGAAAAAACGGCGGCGTCAGTCGAAGGTTTCTCCCCGCGCGGCCAGCGCGCGCTCGGCGGACTTTTTTCCGGAGAGGAAAAACACCGCCGGGGTGACGACGAAGGTGAGGAAGGTGCAGGAGGCCAGACCGCCCACGATGGCCACCGCCACGGGATGGAGGATCTCCTTGCCCGGCTCGTCGGCGGCGAGGATCAGGGGCACGAGCGCGATGCCGGCGGAGAGCGCCGTCATCAGCACGGGCACCACCCGCTCCAGCGTGCCGCGCACGATCATCGCCGGGGTGAACGCCTCGCCCTCGTGTCGCATCAGGTGCAGGTAGTGCGAGAGCAGCATGATGTTGTTGCGCGCCGCCACGCCGCCCACCGCGATCAGACCCACAAGGGTGGCGATGCTGATGTTGTCGAGCCGCCACCAGGTGAACGCGAGCGCGCCGGCCAGCGCGAGCGGGATACTAAGCATCACCTGCAAGGCCAGCCCCAGGCTGCCGAAATAGCTCTGCAACAGGATCACGACCGCGACCGCCACCACCGCGCCGAGCAGGGCGATACGGCGGGTGGCGTCGCGCTGCGCCTCGAATTCGCCCTCGTAGGTCGCGAAGTAGCCCTCGGGAAACTTCACGCGTTCGGCCACCGCCGCGCTCAGCGTCTCCACCCGCGCGCCCACATCGCGCCCCTCAGGCTGAATGGCGAGGGTGATGCGACGTTGGCTGTTCTCGCGAAAAATCACGTTGGGCCCGCGCGCCTCGCGCACCTCGGCCAGTTCGCGCAGGGGCAGGCGCGGGCCGGCCGGCGTCTCCACCGGGATCTCGCGCAGCGCCTCGGGCGTGTCGCGCCAGCGCTCCGGCAGGCGCAGCACCAGCGGCACGGCGCGCTCGCCCTCGCGCAGCTCGGCCAGCTCGCGCCCGCCGATGAGCGTCGAAAGCAGATCGTTAAGCGCGCCGGGCGTCACGCCGTGGGCCGCCACGCGCTCGCGGTCGGCCTCGATGCGCAACTGGGGAATGTCGGCCTGCGCGTCGAGTCGCGCCTTTTCGAAGCCGGGGATGCCGCGCGCGACCGCCTGCACCTGCTCGCCCAGCCGGCGCAGCTCGGCGAGATCGGGTCCGAAGATCTTCACCGCCACCGGCGCGGACACGCCGCTCATCATGTGCCCGATGCGGTCGGCCAGCGGACCGCTCACCACCGAGAATGTCCCGGGGATGGCGCGCAAGCGGGTGTTGATCTCGGCCGTTATCTCCGCGCGCGGGCGCGGCGAATCGGGGACGAAATCCACATCGAACTCGGCGGTGGAGACCGGCACCACGTGGTCGCCCCGCTCGGCGCGTCCGAGCCGGCGGCCGACCTTGGCCACGCCTTCGACGGCGAGCAGCTCGCGCTCGATGATGTCGCTGATGCGGTTCATCTCCTCGAGCGAGGTGCCAGGCGAGGAGGTGGCGGCGACCAGCGCCGTCTCCTCGCGGAACTTGGGGAGAAAATCCTTCCCCATGCGCGGATAGAGCGCGAACGCCGCGAGCAGCAGCACCGTCACCCCCGCCAGCACGGACGCGGGAAAGCGCAGCGCGGGCCGGATGGCCGTGGTCTCGACGAGGCGTTTCAGCCCGCGCACGAAAAACCCGTCGGCGTGCGCCGCGCCGGCGGCCGGGCGCAAGAGCAGCGCGCACAGCACCGGAATCACGGTCAGCGAGACGAGGAACGAAGCCGCCATGCTCAGGATGGTGGCGACCGCGATGGGGGCGAAGAGCTTGCCCTCCACTCCGCTTAGGCCGAGCAGCGGCAGGAACACGAACACGATGAGCACCGTGGCGTATAGGATGGAGTTTCTAACCTCGCCCGAGGCATCGGCGATCACGGTCAGACGCGGGCGCGGCGCGGACAGCGCGGCGTTCTCGCGCAGGCGGCGGAAAACGTTCTCCACGTCCACGATGGCGTCATCCACCACCATGCCCATCGCCACGGCGAGGCCGCCGAGCGTCATCGAGTTCACCGAGAGGCCGAACCACGCGAAGGTGAGGAGGGTGATCGCGAAGCTGAGCGGAATCGCCGTCAGCGTGATCAGGGTGGTGCGCACGTTTAGCAGAAAAAGCAGCAGGACCAGGGAAACCATGATCGCGGCGTCGCGAATGGCCTCCTTGAGGTTGCCGATGGCGTGGTCGATGAACTGGCGCTGCTGGAAGAGCGGCACCAACTCCACTCCCGGGGGAAGCGTGGGACGCAGTTCGGCCAGCGCGCCCCCGATGCGGTCGGTGATGGCTCGGGTGTCGAAGCCGGGCGCCTTGGTGACCGACATGATCACGCCGCGCGTGGGCTCCTTCTCCGGCGCGACGCTCACCGAGGCGTCGCCGCGCATCGGCTCCAGCCCCCAGGCGAGCTCGGCCACGTCGGAGAGCAGCACCGGGCGGCCGTCGGCCACCTTGATCGCGGTGCGGCCCAGCGCGGCGAGGTCGGTGCTCATCGCGAGGTTTCGCACCATGACCTCGGTCGCGCCCGAGCCGATGAAACCGCCCGTGCTGGTGCCCGCGGCTGCGGACACGGCGGATGCCAGCTCGTCGTAGGAAACCGAATACGCCGCCAGGCGCGCCGGATCGGGGCGCACCTCCAGCCGGCGCACGCCACCGCCCATGTTCAGGACCTCGGCCACGCCGGGGATGGATTGCAGGCGGCGGCGGATCGTCCAGTCGGCCAGCGTCCGCACCTCGGCGGGCGCGAGGTGGCCGGGCTCGCCCGGCGGCACGGTGGAGCGCACGCCGACGAGCATGATCTCGCCCATCAGCGAGGCCACGGGGGTCATGAAGGGCTGCACGCCCTCGGGCAGTTGCTCGCGGGCGGTTTGCATGCGCTCCTGAACTTGCACGCGTGCGGCGAGGATGTCGGCGCCCCAGTCGAACTCGGCGTAGATGAGCGAAAGGGCGACGTCGGAGTTGGAGCGCAGGCGGGTGAGGCCGGAGACGCCCATAAGCGCGCTTTCCAGCGGCTGGGTAACGCGCGTCTCCACCTCCTCGGGCGCGAGGCCGGGCGCCTCAGTGAGCAGGACGACGGTGGGTTTGGTGAGGTCAGGCAGGACCTCGACCGGAAGGCGCAGGCCGGAGCGCAGGCCGAGCGCGAGCACGATGAGCGCGAGACCGAGCACCACCGCGCGGTGGCCGAGCGACCAGCGGATGAGTTGGTTAAGCATGGCGGCGGCGCGCGAGGGCGACGATCAGGGCGAGGGTGGACAGGGCGAGCAGCGCGGCGGCGATCTGCCACGGGCGCTCGGGATGGGCGTGACCGTGATCGTCGTGGCCGCCGGCGGGACCGTGGTCGTGGCCGTGGTCACCGGCCGCGCCGGGCTTCAGTTCGGAACCGTCGGCGGCGTGTTCGTGGCCGTGGGCGGCGTCGAGCGCCTCCTTGAGCGAAAGGTTGCCTCCGCCCGCGAAGGCGAGCGAGTAGGCGCCGCGCGCGACGACCTCGTCGCCAGGAAACACCCCGCTCACGATCTCTACGAAGCGGTCGTTGGTCGCGCCGAGCACGACCGGACTCTTCACAAAGGCGTTGGGCAGCTCGAAGTCCTTCACGAAGACGAAGCGCGGGCCCACGCCCTCGCCCTGCACGGCGGCGCGGGGCACGGCGAGCACGTCGGCGCGGCGCGCGGTCACGATGGCGAACTCGGCGCGAAGCCCGGCGCGCAGGCGCGAATCGGGATTGGGCAGGACGAAGTGCGCGGCGAGCGTGCCGGTGGCCGGATCGGCGGCGGGAGCGAAACGCGCCAGCCGTCCCACGAAGGTTTCGCCGGGAAAGGCGGCCAGTCGCACGCGCGCCTCGGTCTCGCCGACGCGCAGCGCGCCGACCGCGGCCTCGGGCACGCGGGCCACCGCCTCGACCACGGAGAGGTCGGAGATCTCCATGAGGTGCCGGTCGGGCTCGACCGGGTCGCCGACATGGATCTCGCAATCGGTCACCACGCCGCCGCGCGGGGCGTGCAAGGCGATGACGGGCGCGGGGTCGCCGGCGGCGCGGCTCTCGATGCGCGCCACGATCTGGCCGGCCTCGACCGTGTCGCCGATGTGGGCGATCAGCTCGGTCACGCGGCCCGCAATGCGGCTGCTGACGGTGGCGATGGCGCCGTGCGCGACCTCCACGCGGCCGAGCGCGAAGACGGTTTCCTCGAACTCGCGCGGCTCGGCCGGGGCGAACGCGAGGCGCAGGTTGGCGACGGTGTTGGCGTCAAGGATGACACGGTCAGACGCGGCGGAGGCACCCGCAAGGGCAGACGCGAAGGTGCAGGCGAGAGGGATGAGAGAGAGGGCGAAAAGTTTCATGGGGATCAGGAGCTGAGGCGGCCGCTGGCGGCGAGCAGGCGGAGGTGGGCGAGGTGGTAGGCGTGGCGCGCGGCGAGGTCGGCGCGCTCGAGGTCGGCGACGCGTTCGCGGGCGAGAAAAACACGTGAGAGCTCAGTCTCGCCGCGTGCTCGGGCGGCCTCGACGGCGGAGAGGTGGGCCCGGGCGGAGGGAAGGAGTCCCTCGGCCAGGG
>JBDLWD010000328.1:0-6024 GCA_039804465.1 Verrucomicrobiota bacterium
ACCGCTGCTCTACCACTGAGCTACATCGGCGTGGCCAGGAGGAGCACGGGAACAAACTCGCCCTCGATGGCAGGGCAAGCTTCTTTCCCCGACCGCCAGACTTCTTCGCAGCTTTTCCCCAAGCAAGATGCCGCCGCTTTCCACCGATCTCTTCGACTACTCGCTACCCGAGCGCCTCATCGCCCAGACTCCCGCCGCGCGCCGCGACGCCTCGCGCCTGCTCGTCGTTCACCGCGACTCCAGGCGCATCGAACACCGCGTCTTCGCCGACATCGGCGACTACCTCCGCCCCGGGGACACGCTGTTTCGGAACAACGCCGCAGTCCTCCCCGCGCGCCTTCTCGCCCAGCGTCCCACCGGCGGCGCCGTCGAGTGCCTCCTGCTTCGCCCCGCCGCTTCGGGCAGCGAAAACGACTGGTGGTGCCTGCTCCGTCCTGGAAAAAAACTCCCCGTCGGCGCCACCTTCGGCATTCCCGGCGCCTTCACCGGCACGGTGTGCGAAAAAGATGCCGAAGGCGCCGCGCGCGTGACCTTCGCCTGCGCGCCCGGGCCGGACGCTTCGCCCGCATCCATCGTCTCGGTCGCCAACCGCCTCGGCGAGGTCCCGCTGCCGCCCTACATCGAACGCCAGCACACGCCCGAGGAACGCGCCGCCGATCTGGAACGTTACCAAACCGTCTACGCCGACCGGGGCCGCCAGGTGGCCGCCGCCGCTCCCACCGCCGGTCTTCACTTCACGCCCGAGCTTTTGGAAAAACTCGCCGCCTCCGGGGTCCGCTCCGCCGACCTCACGCTCCACGTCGGCCTCGGCACCTTCAAGCCCATCGCCACCGCCCACATCGAGGAGCACGCCATCCACCGGGAGATCTACGAGGTGCCGCCCGCCACCCAGGCCGCCGTCCTCAAGCCCGCACCCGGCACCCGCCGCGTCGCCGTCGGCACCACCAGCGTGCGCACGCTGGAGGACTTTTGCCGCAAACATCCCGGCGGAGCGCCCCACCCCGCCCAGACCTGCCTCGACGAGGCCGCCATCTACCTCTACCCGCCGATGCGTTTCGCCGCGGTCGACGCGCTCGTCACCAATTTCCACCAACCGCGCTCCACCCTGCTCTGCCTCGTCAGCGCCTTGCTCACCCCTGGCTCCACCGACGGCATCGCCTGGCTGAAGGAGATCTACGCCGAGGCCGTCTCGCGCGAGTATCGGTTTTTCAGCTACGGCGACGCCATGCTCATCCTCTGAGCCGGCCGTCGCCGCGCGTCCCACCGCCTTCGCGAAACCGGCGCGGCAGCTTGCGCCCCGCGCGCGAAGCGCTTGCCTAGGCGGCACATGAGCGAGCCCGCCGCCCTGCCCCCCGTCCGCACCATCGCCGCCTGGCGCGTTCTCCTGCGCGGAGCCGGGGTGCTCCTAGCCCTATTCACCTTCTGCTTCTGGGCCGCCAAGGGCTACCACCGCGGCTGGACCCAAAACCAGGTGCCGGTGAAGCAGGTCGACCCCGTCACCGAACTCGAGTTCGTGACTTACGAGAAACGTTTCGTGCCCGGCCTGGACTATCTCGGCGGCGGCATCCTGGTGGGCACTCTGCTTTTTGGCGCAACCTTTGTCGGCCGTCGCAGTCCCACACCGCCATCCGCCTGATTTCGTCCCGTTCCCTTCACCCAAACCCATCCCGCCCACATGACCCACGCCCTCCGCTCCATCGCCTTCGCCGGCTTTACCATCATCAGCGCCGTCGCCTCTCCCCGAACCTTCGACTTCAAGGACCCGAAGGGTGTCAACGCGATCCAGTTCCAGCTCGACTCCGTGCTCGAGCCCATCGCCGGCACCGCCTCCGACGTTACCGGTCAGGTGACCTTTGACTCCGCCGACATCACCTCCACCCGCGGCGAGATCGAGGTGGCCGCCAAGTCCCTCAAGGTGCCCAACGACACCATGACCGAGCACCTCGTCAGCGCCGGCTGGGTCGACGCCGAGAAGCACCCGGAAATCAACTTCGAGTTCGCCAAGCTCGACGACGTGAAGTCCGCCGGCGAGGGCAAGTGGACCGCCGTAGCCAACGGCAAGTTCACCCTCAAGGGCGTGACCAAGGACGTCTCCGTTCCGGTCAGCCTCAGCTACCTCCCCGGCCAGGCCGGCAAGCGCATCAACAAGCCCGAGCTCGGCGGCGATCTCCTAGTCGTCCGCGGCAACTTCTCCATTTCCCGCGCCGACTTCGGCATCAAGCCCGGCCAAAACGAGGACAAGGTCGCCCCCGTCATCCAGCTCACGTTCGGCCTGGTCGGCACCGCGCCCCAATCCTGATCCGCATCCCATCCTCGCCCCCCCCCGCTTCCGAGCCGCGTCGCCCGACGCGGCTTTTCTTTTTTCCCCGCGCTCCCACAGTGCCTCCCATGACCGACGACGAACTCCAGACGCTCATCGACGACGCCACCTTCGACCACGCCATGGGCGACGCAGACGCCGCGCTCGCCAAGCTCGCCCGCGCCACCGGGGCCGCCCCCGCCTCCTTCGCCGCCTGGCACGCCCTCGCCGAGGTGAATTTCCAGCTCCGCCACCTCGACGCCGCCCTAGATGCCGCCCAGCGCGCCCACGCTCTCCGCGCCGACGACCTCTTCATCAACACCACCCTGTCGCGCATCTGGATGGAAAAAGGCGACAAACCCATGGCCGAGAAATTCGGCGCGCAGGCCAAGATCCTCGGCTGGAAAGACCAGCTGCAAAACCCCTCCGCCCACGAGGGCGGGCTGAAGTAACCGCACCATCCGCCCGAGCCCCGCCGGCCAACCCTGGGATGCCCTTGGGCGCCGTGGTTGCCCGGCGCGGACCAGTCTCAGCCCGCCAGCGCCTTCGCCACGTCCTTCGCGAAATACGTGAGGATCAGGCTCGCGCCGGCCCGCTTGATCGCGAGCAGGGATTCGTCGCGGGTGCGCTCCAGATTCAGCCAGCCCATCCGCGCGGCCGCGTGGATCTGGGCGTATTCGCCGGAGACCTGATAGGCCGCGAGCGGCAGGTCGCTGCGCTCGCGCACGTCGCGGATGATGTCGAGGTAGGCCCCGGCCGGCTTGACCATCAGAATGTCCGCACCCTCGGCCGTATCCAGCGCCGCCTCAATCATCGCCTCGCGCCGGTTGGCGGGATTTAGCTGATAGGTCGCCTTGCTGAGGAGCTTCGTGCCTGCCGCCTGCGCGCTGCCCACCGCATCGCGGAAAGGACCGTAGTAGGCGGAATTGAACTTCACCGAATAGGCGAGGATCGCGGTTTCGGTAAACCCCTCGTCGTCGAGCGCCGCGCGGATCGCGCCGACGCGCCCGTCCATCATGTCGCTCGGCGCCACGAAATCCACGCCCGCCCGCGCCTGGCGGACCGCCATCGCGGCGAGCCGCGCGACCGTGCGGTCGTTGTCCACGTCGTCGCCAGCCGCGTTCAGGACCCCGTCGTGCCCGTGGCTGGTGTAGGGGTCGAGCGCCACGTCGGTGATCACCACAAGCTCGGGCAGGGCCTTCTTCACCGCCCGCACCGCGCGGAGGATGAGCCCGTCCTCGTTCAACTCCTCCGTGCCTTCGGCGTCCTTCAGTTTCGCGTCGAGCTTGGGGAAAAGCGCCACCGCCTTCACGCCCAGTTTCCAGAGCGCGCGGCACTCCTTCACGAGGTCGGCGAGGTTCAGCCGATATTGACCCGGCATCGACGCGATCTCCTCAGGCGCGGCCTTGCCCTCGACCACGAAGAGCGGCGCGATCAGGTCGGCGGCGCGCAGCCGGGTCTCCTCGACCATCAGGCGCATCGCGGCGGTGCGACGCAGGCGACGGGGACGGACGGGGAGATCGATTTTCACGTGGACGCTCATGCGGTCCGCCGAGCCAAAACCCAAGCCCCGGACCTAGCCAGCGCGTTTTGCGGAGATGCGGGGCCCGCGCTCAAGCACGGGGTAACTCCAGCCAGAAGCGCGAGCCGTGCGGCCGGCCCGGCTCCACTCCCGCGCTGCCGCCCATGCGGCCGATGGCCTTGCGCACGATGGCCAGTCCGATGCCCGTGCCCTCGTAGAGGCCGGGGCCATGCAGGCGCTGAAACATCTCGAAAATCTTCTCCCTGTCCTCCGGCGCGATGCCGATGCCTTCGTCCTCGACCCAGAGCCTCACGGCGGGGACCGCGCCCGACCCCTTCTTGTCGGCGCGGGCCGGGATTTCCTCGGCGCGCACCCGCACCCGCGGCCGCTCGCCGGGGGCGACGAATTTCACCGCGTTGCCCAGCAGGTTGGCCAGGCATTGGACGAAGCTGGGCTTGTGGCCGAGCATGGGAGGCATCGGGCCCTCGATGGTAATGTCCGCGCGGTCGGGCCCCAGCGCGGGACTCTCCGCGACGAGCGTGCGCACCAGCTCCTCCACCGGAATGGCCTCGAGGCGGACAGGCTGGCCGGCCACCCGGTTGAGGTTGAGCACATCCTGGATCAGCTCCTCCGCCCGGGCCGCCGCCGTGGCGATGCGCCTCAGGTATTCCGAGCTGGGGTCCGCCTCCGCGCCGGGGCGCTCCAACGCGAGTTGCGCGAAGCCTTGGATGGCCCGGACCGGCGCGCGCAAATCATGCGCGAGCGTGTAGGAAAACGCCTCCATCTGGCTCACGGAGGCGCGCAGCTCGGCGGTGCGTTCGGCCACGGCCGCCTTGAGCCGATCAGCCTCCACCTTCAGGTAGGCCTGCTCCTCGACCAGCGAGCGCTGCACGCGGAGCCGCTCGGCGACCTCGCTCTGGAGCCGCGCGTTGTCTACCTCGGACGCCTCAAGGAGCTCGTGCTGGCGGAGCGCGCCGATCAGGAGCGCGCCGTTCATCGCGGCGGGATCGAGCCCGGCGAGCTCGGGCGTCGGGAGCGGCGCGTCGTCGAGCGGGGGTGACGCGCGCGGGGGGCAGCCGGAAGCGTCGGTCATGGCGTCGGCTTACAAGGATTCCGGCGGCAAGGCCCGGAGGCGGCGAGGGAGGCCCGCGGTGAGCGCGGAGTAGTCGGCGAGACGCGGCCCGATAACCACCATCCCGTGGTCGCCGATGATGTATTCGCGGATGTCTTTGCTGTGGTCGCTGCCGCGCATTTTCACGACGACAAGGACCTTCCTTAGCTGGCCGTCGATCTCCACATAGCGGAGACGCACAATGTCGTCGGTGAGAAACGAAATGGCGTAGTGGCTGAAGTTGAAGGAGGTGAAGGAATCCTCGATCTCGACGGTGCTCAGGATGGTGACGCCGGCGCCGGTGAGCACGGCGATCATCCGGTAGAGCGACTCGCGATAGTCGGCGCGAAAGTTGGGCGCGAGGGCCATCTCCAGGCCGACCAGCGAATCAATAACGACGCGCTTGGCGCCCATGCGGCGCACGGTATCGAGCAGTTCGAGCATGGTCTCGTCGACCGAAAGATCGAGCGGGCGCAGATAAAGGATGACGAGCTTGCCCTCCCTTTGGGCCGTGGCGAGGTCGAGGCCGAGGCTCTCGGCGCGCGCGGTGTATCGGGCGGGACGCTCCTCGAACACGGCGATGACGCCGGGCTCGCCGATGCGGAGACCGGCGGCGATGAACTGGGTGGCGAGGGCAGATTTGCCCGTGCCGGAAGGTCCCGCGATCAGCACGCTGTCGCCAGACGGGATGCCGCCGCCCATGAGCGCGTCGAGATCGGGCACTCCGGTGGAGAGCCGGGCCGCCCCCGGCGATGCCGGCGCCGCGTTGCCCAACGCCAGCGTGCGCGAGAAAGCCTGCACGCCGAAATCGCCGATGCGGATTGTGTGGAGACCGGGCACGGAGGCCTGGCCACGCAGCTTGAGGATCTGGATCTTGCGCACCACCGAGTTTCGCTCCGGGACCTGCGATAGCAGGAATAGACCGTCGGCGACGGTGAAGACCGGGTTGTCCCGCATCTCGCTCTCGGTGTATTCACCGATAAGAAAGGTGGTCGCCTGGTGGCTGGTGAGCAGGAGGGCGAGGCGCTGGGTGAAAGATTGCAGCTCCATCTCGCTCGCGGGCTCGCCGGGTTTTTTGCGAAGCACAGTGCG
>JBDLWD010000329.1:0-7080 GCA_039804465.1 Verrucomicrobiota bacterium
CGGAGTCGGGCGTGGAGCCAAGATCGACGGAGACACGGCGGTAGAGCTCGCGGTGATCGGCCAGCTGGGCGGTGCGGAGAGCGGCGTAGGGGCGGGCGCGGCCGACGCGTTCGGCAACGAGAGAGGCGGGCGGGGTGTCGCCGCGAAATTTTTTGGCGGGGACGGGGACGAAGTCGGTGGCGGCGGCGAGGTAGAGCGTGGCCGAGTCGGCCCCGGTGACGACCAGGCCCTGGGGGGTCGCGCGGACGGAGCCCTTTTCGGCCACGACGCGCAGGGCGGCGGCGTAGGCGAGGCCGTTGGCCAGGCGGCCTTCAAAGGCGAGGGTGTCGGTCGCGGCGGAGACGGGTTTTTTGCGGAAGTCGGAGAGCCTGGCGGTGAACGTGACGCGGCCCGGGCGGGTGGCGGTGAGGCGGATGGCGACAAGATTGTCCGGCAGGCTGGCGACGACCTCGCGACCGAAGGCGACTCCGTCCGCCGAGTAGCTCACGCGCACGGCGGCGGAATCGAGATCGAGCTCGCGCCGGTAGTCGGCTGGCGCGGCGGCTGGCGCGCCGGGGAACTCCAGGGTGACGTCGCCGAAGGGCTGGTAGCCCTCAACGCCCTTGGTCGCGCTGGTTCCGGGGACGAGGGTCTGCTCGTTGAACTGTATCCGGTCTTTGGCGATGCCGCCGAAGACCATGGCGCCCATGCGGCCGTTGCCGACCGGCAGGGCTTCGAGCCATTCGGCGGCGGGAGCGCGATACCAGAGCGTTTGCGACGGATTGGGCGCCGCCGCAAAGGACGGTGCCAAAGTGACGATCAGCAGTTTGAAGAGGAGGAGTGAACGCTTCATGGGGTGAGGACGGATTCGGCCAATGGGACGAGACGAACGGGGCCGACGAGACCGGAGGGGACGAGGGCGGTGTCGGCGCGGTGATAGAACCAGTTGACGAAGCCGACGCGGCCGGAGGACGGGCGCGGTTGGTTTTTGAGGAACCAGTCTGGGTAGGCCTTCAGGGCGCGGCCCTTGTCGACGCCGCGATCGGTGCCGAATTCGAAGTCGGCGGGTTCCTGTTCGTCGCCGACGAGGCGGTTGTGCCAGGTGTTGGTGACGGCGAGCTCGAGGGTGTTTTCGCCGGCGCGGAGGGCGTCGTTGACGTCGCGGATAAAGGGACCGTGCCACCAGACGCCGAGGTCGCGACCGTTGATTTTCACGCGCACGAGATCGTGGACGTCGCCCAGATCTAGCTGGAGGCGGCGGCCGGTGCCGAGGAGGGCGGCGGGAACCGTGACGGACGCGCGGTAGGTGGCGGTGCCGGAGAAGTATTTCGCGGCGGGCTCGGGCAGGGAGGAGAGCGGGACGAGCTTGGGTAAGTTGATTTTGGATACGGCGCCGAGCTTTGGGGTGAGCGTGACGTCCCAGGCGGTGTCGAGCGTGAAGGCGGCGGCGGGGGCGAGGTCGAAGGCGCGGGTGCGGCCGGAGGCGAAGCGGGCGGTGCCGGTGAGGGCGGTGGCGGAGCGCACGACGGGGCGGCCCTTGGCGTCGGAGCTCAGGCTGGCGGCGGCGGGGGCGTCGAGGGCGACGAGGGCATCGGCCTGGGCGGCGAGCGGGCGGCGGAAGACGACGAAGACGGATTTGGCCGCGCCGAGGGAGAGGTTGACCTCGGTGCGGGTGCCGGCGGCGCGCCAGAGCGGGGCGTCGATGATGGTGCCGGTCTCCGCGTCCCAGAGCTCGGGCTGGCGGCCGGAGACGAGTGCGGAGAACACGAAGGCGCGCGGGGCGGTGTTCACGTTGGCGACGAAGAAGAGATCCGCGCCGGCGTCGCGGCGGTGTTGGATGCGAATGTCGCCGCTATCGGCGGGGATGAGTTGCGCGAAGGGTTCGAGTTGGAGCGCGGTGAGGGCGTAGGCGGCGTCGCCGGTGGTGTAGAGCGTGCCTGGGCCGATTTTGCGGACGGGCGCCTTGGCGTCGCCCCAAAGATCGGAGGCGAGGGCTTTGATCTCGGCGTCGGCAGCGGGGAAGTTGGCCAGACTCGGAGAACGTGCGGGGCGGGAGGCGACGATGGTGGCACCGGCCGAGAGGAGGCGTTTGATCTCGCGCACGACCTCGGGGAGGAGCGCGCCCTGATGGGGCACGTGAACAAAGGCGTAGCGCCGGCCCGAGGGCAGGACGACCTGGCCCTGCTCAACGACGAGGCCGGTGAGGAAGGTGGCGACGGGAATGGCGTCGCCTCCGGCGGCGGCGCCTACGCTCACGTAGTGAATGGGCGTCTCGCCGCGTTGGAGCAGGGCCTGGACGCGACCGAGATAGCGGTAGAACTCCTTGCCCGGCTCGGCCCAGGTTTGGTGGCGGCTGAAGTGGGTTCCCCACCAGCCCATGCCCATGCCGGGCTGGAAGCGGTCGTCGAAGGGCTGATGCACCCAATGGTGGAGGATCATGCGATTGTGGCCGCAGCCGAGCGCGGCGTCGGCGTATCGCTTCAACAAGCCGGGCGTCTCTATCCAGCGGCTCCGGGTGGGCGCGCCAGTTAACGCCTCGGCACCGATGACGGTGCGGCCGGCGGCACGGGCGGCGGCCGCGATGGCGGGGTTGATGGGGCCGGCGCCGTGAGTCCAGAACTCGCCCATGGGCAGGTCGGCGAGGGCGGAGCCGGCTATGGTGTCGAAGGGGCCGCCGTAGGGCTCGAATTGGAGTTGGGAGCCGGTGGCGTGGATCATGTCGGCGGCGGGCTTCCAGCCATTGTCATAAAAGAGCGACTTGATCACATCGCGGAAGTCCCACTCGAAGCGGGCGGTGTCGGACTCGGAGTTGAGGATGTGGGCGCGGGGAATCTTGCCGGAGCCGGTGAACGGGCTGCCGAGGGTGACGAGCCAGGGGAGCGGGTCGTAGCCCTTGCGTTTTTGGAACTCGGCGCGGAAGGCGGGCGTCCACGTCTGGCCGCCGGCCTCGTAGCTATCGATGAGGAAGTGGCGGAAGCTTTTTCCGAGGTAGGGCCCTAGGTGCTCTTTGATGGGATTGAGCACGGTTTCCCAGTGGAAGCGGGTTTGTTCGAGGCTCATTTTGTCGGCCTCCAGGGTTTTGCCGATGAGCTCGTCGGGAACGGGATGAGGCGGGCGGCCGGTGGAGGCGTGGCCGAAGCGGTAAACCGTCCAGCGGCCGGCGGGAGGCGTCCAGGCGAGGGAGCCGTCGGGTTTGAGGTGGGCGGTTACGGCGAGCACGGCGAAGTCGCGGTAGAAAGAGAGTGCGCGGCCGGTTTTTCCCCAGCCCTCGTCGGCGGTGAAAGTGGGCTTGGGCAAGGTGGCGGCGACGGGCGCTCCGCCCTCGACCTCGACGGAGCTCCAGACGATGCGCTGCATGCTGCGCTCCTCGTCGATCCACGGACCGCCGGTGGTGGAGTAGCCGACGGTGTTGTGGAGGCCGACCTCCAGGCCGAGGCGGTCGGCCTCGGCGGCGGCGTGACGGAGGGCCGACCAGTATTTGGGGCTCCGATACGTTTGATCGGGCCAGGGGTTGTTAAGGGTGGGCGCGTGGCTCTCCTGGACGGCGGAGGTGATGTTAAAGATGGTGGCGCCTCCGATGCCGGAAGCCTTCATGGCCTCAAGGTCCTTGGTGATGCCGGCCTCGGAGAAGTTGGGTCCCATCCAGTGCCACCAGACGTAGGGGCGGGCGGCGACGGGCGGGTTTTGGAAGTCGGCTTCGAGGCTGGCGGCGCCGAGAGGCAGGGCGGAGCAGGCGGCGGCAAGGAACAAGGAGGCGAGGCGGAGTAGATGCATGATAGTTGGAGAGGGGCGGGAAGTCAGGAGAGGGCGGACCAGCGGAAGGTGGCGCCGTCGGCGCGATCGGGGCGGGGGCCGGGGCAGTGGGCGGAGACGGGGCCGACGTCCTCGGGGGCGGCCTTGAGGTAGCGGTGGGTGGCAAGGGAGAGCAAGGTGACGTCGTCGCGCAGTTGGTCGATCCACTGGAATTGTTCGGCGGGGCCGGGTGCCATGAGGCCGCGACGGATACGGACATCGCCGGCGAGGCCAAGCGGGCCGACGCCGAGGTAGGCTTGGTAGCGCTCGCTGAAGAGCGCGACGCGACCGCGTCCGCAGTCGTCGATGCGGAAACGCACGGTGGCGTCGGCGGCGTGGGGGCCGTCGGCGGCGACGGATTCGAGCACGCCGTTGCGCACGCCAAGGAGCGAGCCGTCGGCGAGGCAGCGGAAGGTGACGGTGCGGCCATACGGGATGGGGCGGGAACGGCCCTGCGCGCGCGCTTCATCGAGGGTGAAGCGGGTGAAATCGGCGTGGCCTCCGGGGGCGCCGGTGGTGTTGTAGTGAAAGAGAGAATACCGAAGGCCTTGGAAAGTTTTGGCCTGCCAGATCATGATCCACGGCTCGCCGCCGATCTCGGTGAACGTCGCGTTCGGGGCGGTAGAGGCGAAGGAGAAGCGGGCTAGGTCGGTGTCGTGGTCGGCGTGGATGCGCAGGCGAATGGGGCCGGCGGGACAGGGGTGGTCCTCGTTGCGTTCGCCGTCTTGATCGTGGAAGCGGACGATGAGGGAGCCGTCTGCGGCGCGAACGACGCCGATCCAGGCGTGGGGGTAGCCGAGGAGGCCGAGGCCGGCGGTGTCGCCGGGGCGGATGCCGGAGGGGTCGAGCTCGACGGTGGCGACGGCCTCGGGGCCGACGGTGCGCTGGGTGAGGGTGTTGCGCGCCCACCAGAAATCGGCGGCGGGCAGCGAGTGCAGGCGCAGGTAGCCGGGGCGCTCGGTGATGGACCAGCGGGAGTCGTCGGGGTGGTGGTTCCACTGCCAGACGGGGTTGAGGACGGGGCCGGCGAAGGCGTCGTCGCGGGTGAAGAGCGGGGCGCGCGGGGAGGCGTGGCCGGTGTTAGGTTTTGCCCAGGTGCGGGGAGTGCGGCCGAGGTTGCCGGGCAGGCCGAAGTAGGGCCAGCCCTCATGCCACGTGACGGGCGAGAGGGCGGTGACGCGGCCGACCCCGTTGTGGTCCATCATGGAGAGGGCCCACCACTCGCCGGAGGACGTCTCGACGAGGCCGCCTTGGTGGAGCGGGATGCGGCTCAGGCGGGTGGGGTGGGGCGGGACTTTTTTGAAAGGCGGCGGGATGCGACCGTTGCCGGCGATGCGCCAGCCCATGCTGATGCCGAAGCTTTCGTCGGCGCTGAGGGTGGTGATCTCGTAAGGGCCTTCGGGGCGGTCGGAACGGGCGCCGACCATGTAGCAGACGGGGTCCCAGACGGAGCTAAGGATAAAGTAGCGGCCGTGGAATTTGTAGAAATGCACGCCCTCGCCCATGCCGGAGCCCTCCGGGATGATGATGCGGTGGGTGTCGGGGATGACCTCGGTGAGCGCGGAGTTGAGCTCGACCTGGTGGATCTCTTGGTGGCCGTGGATGGCGTAGACGCGGTCGTCGTCGTCGAAGAGGATGGAGAGGTCGTGAAAGGAAACGTTGAGCTCGTTGCGCGTCCACGGGCCGCGCGGGTCGGTGGCGCGGAAGACCTGGGTGCGGTGGCCGTTGACGTTGGTGAGGACGTAGAAGACGCCGGCGTGGTAGCGGAGTGTCGGGGCCCAAGTGCCTTGGCCGTAAACCTCTTTTCCTTCGGCGAGGTGGAAGCCCGGGGAAAGGGCGAGACGGTCGTAAACGTAGCTGGCGAGGGTCCAGTTGACCAAGTCGCGCGAGTGCAGGATCGGGATGCCCGGCATGACGTGCATGGACGTGCCGGCGAGGTAGTAATCGTCGCCGACGCGGATGACATCGGGGTCGGAGAACTCCTCGAAGAAGAGCGGGTTGGTGTAGGTGCCGTCGCCGTTGTCGGCGGTCCAGGATGTGCGGGTGGAGGAGGTCGTCTGGGCGGACATGGGCTGAGGCGCGATATCAGAACGTGAATGAGCGGCTTTGGCCGGCGGCGAGGGACGGTGTGGCGGATGCTCTGCCGTAGACGACGCGGACGGGGTTGCCTTGGTCGGAGCGGATGCGCGCGGAGACGAGGCGGCTGTCTTTCCAAGTCAGATCCACGGTGAAACCGCCGCGGGCGCGGAGGCCTTTGACGGAGCCGGTGGGCCAGGCTTTAGGCAGGGCGGGGAGCAGGTCGATGACGGTGGCGCCCTCGGGGGTTTGCTCGTGGCTTTGAAGGAGGAGCTCGGCGATGCCGGCGGTGGCGCCGAAGTTGGAGTCGATCTGGAAGGGCGGGCAGGCGCCGAAGAGATTCGGGTAGGAGCCGCCGTTGCCCTTGTAGCCGACGTTGGCGGGGTCCATCGGGGCGAGGAGGTTTTGCAGCAGACGATGGGCGCGGTCGCCGTCGCGGAGACGAGCCCAAAAGCTCACCTTCCATGCGAGCGACCAGCCGGTGCCGCCGTCGCCGCGAACTTCGAGGGTTTTGCGAGCGGCGGTGAGCAGATCGGGCGTGGCGGGGGAGATGAGCGTGCCGGGGAAAAGGCCGAAGAGATGCGAAGTGTGGCGGTGTTGCGGGTCGCACTCGCGGTAGTCTTCGACCCATTCCTGGATGCGGCCGGTGGCGGGGCTGATGACGATGGGCTGCAGGCGGGCGAGGGCGGCCTCGCACTCGGCGCGGAAGTCGGCGTCGGTGTTGAGAACCTTGGTGGCGGCGATGCTGTTTTCGAGCACCTGACGGATAAGCATGATGTCCATCGTGGCGCCGTAGGTGAAGGACGTGCGCTGGCCGTCGGGCGTGTAGAAGGCGTTTTCCGGCGAGTGGGACGGCGAGGTGGTGAGCTTGCCGGCGATGGGGGTGCCGGCGGGAGCCTCGACCATGAAATCGAGGACGAAGCGCGCGGCGCCCTTCATGAGCGGCCAGCCGCGTTTTTCGAGGAAGGCGCGGTCGCCGGTGAATTTGTAGTGCTCCCATGGATGCAGGGAGAGCCAGGCGGAGCCCATGGGCCAGACGCCCTGAAGGTCGTCGGCGGGAGCGGTGTGGCCCCAGGCGTCGGTGAGGTGGTGGACGACCCAGCCGCGCGCGCCGTAGTAGGCCTTGGCGGTGCGTTCGCCGGGTTTGACGAGGCCCTCCATGAGATCGAAGAGCGGAAGGTGGCACTCGGAGAGGTTGGTCACCTCGGCGGGCCAGTAGTTCATCTGGACGTT
>JBDLWD010000330.1:0-9276 GCA_039804465.1 Verrucomicrobiota bacterium
GCACCACCGGCGCGTCCACCTTGGCCAGCCACGCGCGCAACACCTTGCTCGTGGGAACGTCGCCGAAGATCACCACCGCCTCGGGTCGCAGCGCCTCCGCCGCGCGCTCATCGCGCAGGATGGCATCATAGGCGGCGACCACCGTGGCACGATTTGTCAACTGTAGCCGCGCGCCTGAGATGGCGTCGGCCAACACGGGCCAGTGGTAACCCGCGCCATGGGTCAGTGCGCACCGTCCGTCGTCGAAGCCGACGCCGGCGATGATAACGCCGCGCTTCGCCACAAATTCCGCCGGCATGCCCAGCTTGGGGGAAAACTCCGCGACCGCTCCCTCTGGCGCCGCGAAAAAGCGCTCCCAGTCGAACGATGTCGCAAGCCCCTTGGCCGTGTCGTCCTCGATCGGCGGCAGTGGATCGCGGAAGGGCGCGTTGAGATGCACCGGCGCGCCCAGCGCCGCGCGGGCATATGCGTGACGGAGCGTCTGGCGCAGGTAGGCCAGCATCTCCGCGCTCGGCTCCGGCACAGCCAGCTCGTGGAAAAACTCCGCGAACTCGCCGAACAGCTTCTGTTGGTCGATGGTCTGGCCCGAGGCGCAGTCGCGGAGTTCCGGCGGACGATCCGCCGTCACCACAATAAGCGGAGCGCCGCTCTCACGCGCCTCGATCACCGCGGGCAGATAGTGCGCCCCCGCCGATCCGCTGGTGCAGAGCAGCAGGACCGGCGCGCCCGTGCGCTTGGCGATTCCCAGGCCGAAAAACCCCGCGGAACGCTCGTCGAGCACAGGAGTGGTCTCGATCCCCGGATGCGCCACCAGCGCAAGCGTGAGCGGCGTGTTGCGCGACCCCGGCGAGATCACCGCATGCCGCAACCCGGCGCGCCACAGCGTCTCCGCCGCCACCGAGCACCACAGCGCGTTCGTGTTCCGGAAATCGAGGTTCATGCAGAGGTGCCCACGGAACACACGGAAAACACGGAAGCCAAACCTTCGCGGCCGATTACCTTTCCGTGTATTCCGTGTGTTCCGTGGGAAAAGTTCATCCGCGTAGCGCAGCCAAGAGGGCCTGGAACTTCAACTCCGTCTCCGCGAACTCCCGCTCCGGCTCCGAGCCGGCCACGATGCCCGCGCCAGCGTAGACGCGCGCCCGCTCGCCCTCGACCAGCGCCGAGCGTAGGCCGACGAAAAACTCTCCGCCGCCGCGGGCGTTTATCCAGCCCAGCGCCCCCGCGTAGAGCCCGCGGGGAAACCCCTCCAGCTCGCGAATCCGCGCCAGCGCAGCCTCCCGTGGCGTGCCGCCCACCGCAGGAGTCGGATGCAGCACGGAAACGAGATCGAGCAGCCGCACGCCCTCCGGCAGCCTGCCGCGCATCGGCGTGTGCAGATGCTGGACGTTGGCCAGCTTTCGCACTGCGGGCGTCTCGGCGTGCTCCAGCCGCACCCCCAGCGGAGCCAGGCGACGCGTGATCGATCCGATCACATGACGATGCTCGCGCAGGTCTTTTTCGCTGCGCAGCAAGGCCGCGGCCAGCGCCGCGTCCTCGCTCGCGCCCGAGCCGCGCCGCGCCGAGCCCGCCAGCGCCTCCGTCTCCACCACGCCCTGGCTAACGCGCACCAGCCGCTCCGGCGAGGCGCCGATGAAGCTCGGCCCCGCGCCCGTCGCGGCCGAGAAGGCGTAGCACTCGGGAAAACGTTCGCGCAGGCCGTTGAGCACCTCGAGCGGATGCAGCGCACGGCTGGCCCGCAAATCGATCGCCCGGGCGAGCACGATTTTCTCAAATTCGCCCTCCGCTATGCGCTCCAGCCCGCGCCGCACCGCCGCGCGATAGTCACCCGCCTCGGTTTGGGTGAAGGTGGGGACGGACCGCTGGGCCGTCCGCGGCTCCTCACGGCGGGCCCAGCGGTCCCGCCCTACCTCAAACTCAAACCGCGCGAACTTCCCGTGCGCACGCCACACGCGCTGGGCCAGCGCGTCGATGTCGCTGCCCGACTCGACAAGAATGTTCGCCACCGCAGTGGTGACCTCGCCCGCGCGCGCCACCTGCCAGCGGGGCACGAAAACGCGCGCCGCCGCGAAGGCCTCTCCCGGCTCAACCTCGTGGTGAAACGCGAAGCTGGTGAAAAAATGAGGGCCGCCGAAGGGCGCATCGACGTCGCCCACCGCCACCGTGCGCGCCAGCGTGTCGTCGATGAAACGCTGAACGGCCGCGAAGCGCCCGGGACCGCTGGCCGTCGCGCTTAGCGCCACCTCCGCGCCGGCCAGCGCGCTGCGCTCCGAGGGTCGCTCGGCGTAAAAATGCGGCTCCCCCGGCTCGAATATGGCCTCAAGCACGGCGAGCGGATCGAGCGCGGAAACGACGAGCGATATGCTCGCGAGAACCGGCGCGCCGTCCGCGGCGGCTTTGAGCTGACATCCCGCCAAAAAAGACCGCAGCGCCTCGGGCGAGGCGTCCTGGGCGGGCTTGATCGGCAGAATGGTCATGTTCTATCGCAGGGATTTCTAACCGCAGATAGCGCAGATTACCGCAGATGTCGCGGTAGACCTGTTTTTATCCGCGCCCATCTGCGAAATCCGCGGTTAACTTCCTCCGCCCTTGGCCGCCTCCGGAGCCTGGGGACGCGGGAAGAGAATGGCCGTCTCGGCCACTTTCGAACCGGTGAGCGTCGAGCCCCAGACGAGTTGCTCGCGCCACGCGCCCTTCGGCTGGTGGCCGAGCACGCCATGGATTTTGACCGCCGTGGTCGGCATGACCGCGGGCAGGAGGCTGGCACCTAGGCGGAGCGCCTCGGCCATCGTGGCAAGCGAGGTTTTAAGCAGCGCCTGGTCGGCGGCCTCGGTGGACTTGCCGAGCTTCCACGGGGCGCGCTGCTCGACGTAGCGGTTGGTCGCGGTGATGAAGGCGAAGGCGCGCTCCAGCGCGATGTGAAACTGGAAGCCCTCGCAGAGCGTGATGAACTCCTCGCGGGTCTTCTCCCACAGCGCGCGCAGCTCCTTCTCGGGCTCTAGCGCGAGCGAGCCCTCGTCGGGCGCGGGCACTACGCCGCCGGCGAAGCGGTTGGTCATGTTGAGGGTGCGGTTGACGAGATTGCCCAGGTTGTTCGCCAGCTCGGCGTTGTAGCGGGCGAGAAACTGGTTGAGCGAAAAGTCGCTGTCCTGTCCCACGCTCATCTCGCGGATCATGAAGAAACGCAGCGCATCGACGCCGTATTGCTCGGCGAAGGCCATCGGCTCGACAAAGTTGCCCGTGCTCTTCGACATCTTGGAGCCGTTGATCGACCACCAGCCGTGGGCGAGGATGCTCTTCGGAGTCGGGAGCCCGCAGGCCTTGAGCATGATGGGCCAGTATACGGCGTGCGGCGGCACGAGGATGTCCTTGCCGATCACGTGGAAATCGGCCGGCCAGACGCCTTCCTTGCCCTCGACGGCGGAGAAATAGTTTACCAGCGCGTCGAACCACACGTAGGTCACGTAATTGGCATCGAAGGGCAGCGGGATGCCCCACTCTAGGCGCTCCTTCGGACGCGAGATGCAGAGGTCGTTAAGCGGCTCGGAGAGGAACTCGAGGACCTGTTTCTGCCGGTAGCGCGGGAAGATGAAGCTGTCGTTGTCCTTAAGGAACTGGATCAACCAGTCCTGATACTTCGCGAGTTTGAAGAAGTAGTTCGACTCGGTGATCTCGGTGACCTCGCCGAAAATCTCCGGCCAGGAGCCGTCCGGCAGGCGGTCCTTTTCCTGGAGGAACTGCTCCTGGCGCGTGGAGTAGAATCCCTTGTATTCGGCCTTGTAGATCTCGCCCTGGTCGAAGAGCTGCTGGAGCAGGCGCGCGACGACGTCCTTGTGGCGCTTTTCGGTGGTGCGGATGAAGTCGTCGTTCGAGATGTCGAGCTTGGCGCACATGGCGCGAAACTCCTGGCTGACCTCGTCGCAAAACTGCTGGGGCGCGATGCCGCGCTTCTTGGCGCTTTGCTGCACCTTCTGGCCGTGCTCGTCGACGCCGGTGAGAAAGTAGACGTGGTCGCCCATCATACGCCGGAACCGGGCAATGACGTCCGTCAGCACCTTTTCGTAGGCGTGGCCCAGGTGCGGCGAACCGTTCACGTAGTCGATCGCGGTCGTTATGTAGAAGGTCTTCATGCAGTTGACCTGCCAAACAAAGCCAGGCCGCGCGCCTTGTCGAAGTTTTTGACATTTCCCAAACCCGCAAAACAGCACCTCCCCGCGGCCGAAGCTTGAGCCGCCGCGGCGCGTCCGTGATGCTCGTCCCACTCGCGCATGGGCAACTTTCTCCGCCTGGCTTTTTTCGTCCTCGCCCTTGGCGCTCTGGCTGCCGGAACCGGCGCGCTGCTTTTGCAAGAGCGCCAACAGGAGCGCGCGCTCGAACAGGCCGCAGCCTCGGACGCAGCCATGCTGGAAGCGCTGCGCGCGAGCCATATCAAAAGTCAGCGCGCCATCCTCGGCTTATCGGCGCTGGCCTTGCTCTGCCTGGTGGCTGTCGCCGCCGCTCCCGCCCAAAAGGCGGCTTCAGCCTCGGACACCGACCAGACCGCGACCCGCGCGGAAATGCGCGGCTTGGAAAACCTCGCTCGCGCCACCAACGCCCAGCGCATCGAACTCGATCACGAACGCGAGGCCCGCCACCGCAGCGAGCAGGATCTCCATCTCCAGCAGCTCTTGGCCAACCACGCCCTTCAGGACAAAATTCGCTTGGGCAGGGATCTTCACGACGGGCTCGTGCAGAGTCTCTACGCCGCCGGCCTCATGCTGGAAACCGCCTCGCAACAACTCCACGCCCGGCCGGCCAACGCCGACGAGGCCGGCCGCCTCATCGAGCGCGCCAAGGCCACCCTCAACGCCGCCATTCGCGAGGCCCGCGGCACGATAGGCGGCCTCACGCCCGACGCCCTCGAGGAGCAAAGCTTCCCCGACGCCGTGCGCGCCGTCCTCGACCACCTCGACGGCGGGCGTCTGCGCGAGCGCCGCGTGTCGATCGCGCCCGAACTTCCCGCCTTCGCCGCCCCCGCCCGCACGGAGCTTCTCCAGATCATCCGCGAGGCGGCCAGCAACGCGCTTCGCCACGGCGAAGCCGCAATGCTCGAAGTCTCCTTCTCTCCGCTCCCGGATGAGCGCCTGCGCCTCGTCATCCGCGACGACGGCCGCGGTTTCGACCCCGCGCTAGTCACCCGCGGCCACGGGTTGGTCAACCTCGCCGACCGCGCCCGCAACCTCGGGGCGGGCCTCGAACTCGAATCCACCCCGGGACGCGGCACCGTCGTTACCCTCACCTTGCCCGCGTCCGTCGCCTGAGTATGCTGGACATAGTGCCCAACAAACCCGCCGCGCCCGTCCGCATCGCCCTGGTCGACGACAGCGAACTTGTCCGCATCGGACTGCGCACGCTCCTCGGCCTTCACCGCGAGGCCATCGAGATCGTCGCCGAGGCTGCCACCGCCGCCGAGGCGCTCACGCTGCTGCCGCCCGCGCGCCCCAGGGTCGTGCTGCTCGACATGCGCCTGCCCGATGGGCGGGGCGTGGACGTCTGCCGCCATCTGCTCGCAGCCGCTCCGGACATGCGGGTGCTCTTCCTCACTTCGCAGATCGACGACGACCTCGTCGCCGACTCCATCCGCGCCGGCGCCTCGGGCTATCTGCTCAAGGAAATCAACGGCCAGGAACTCGTCCGCGCAATCCGCTCCGTCTCCGCCGGCGGCCAGGCCATCGACGCCGCCGTCACCGCCCGGCTGCTGCGCATCGTGCGCGGCGACGGCTCCGTGGCGCGCGGCACCGGCGAGCCGCTCGGCGCCCAGGATCGCCGCCTCCTCGCCCTTCTAGCGGAGGGGAAAACCAACAAGGAGATAGGCGCGACCCTCGGGCTGGCGGAAAAGACGATCAAAAACTACCTGACCACGCTCTTCGACAAGCTCGGCATCGAGCGCCGCTCCCAGGCCGCCGCGTATTACGTCCATCACTACGGCGAGCGCTGATCATCCGCCCTTTCTCCGACCGGATTTTCCACTCCCTCTCACCATGAAAATGCTCTACCGCCGCCTCGGCAAAACCGGCCTCCAGGTCTCTGCGCTCTCCTTCGGCGCGTGGGTCACCTTCGGCAACCAGATCGGCGACGACGTCGCCCGCGAACTACTCCGCACCGCCTACGACTGCGGGGTCAATTTCTTCGACAACGCCGAGGGCTACGCCGCCGGCCAGGCCGAGGTTGTCATGGGTCGCATCCTCAAGGCATCAGGCTGGGCGCGCGGCTCCTACCTGGTGTCCAGCAAGGTCTTCTTCGGCGACGCCTACAAGGGCCCCAACGGTCGCGGCCTTTCCCGCAAACACGTCATCGAAGCTTGTAACGCCGCCTTGGCGCGCCTCCAGGTCGAGCACCTCGACCTCTTTTTCTGCCATCGCCCCGACCCCGAGACGCCCGTCGGAGAGACCTGCCGCGCGATGCACGACCTGATCGCGCAGGGCAAGGTGCTCTACTGGGGCACCAGCGAATGGAGCGCGGAAGAGATCGCCTCCGCCCAGCGCTTCTGCGCCGCGCACAACCTCCACGCCCCTGTGATGGAGCAACCGCAATATAACCTCTTCCATCGCCGCCGCGTGGAACAGGAATACGCCCCGCTCTACGACTCCGACACCGGCCTCGGCACCACCATCTGGTCGCCCCTCGCCACCGGCCTGCTCACCGGAAAATACAACGCCGGCGTCCCCGCCGACTCCCGCCTCGCGGTCAAGGGCCTCGAGTGGCTCCGCGACCGCGTGACGACCGATCAAAAGCCCAAGCTCGACCTCGTGCCCGCCGTGGCCGAGATCGCCCGCGAACTCGGCACCACCCTGCCCCGCCTCGGCGTCGCCTGGTGTCTGGCCAACCCGCGCGTGAGCACCGTCATCCTCGGCGCCTCAAAGCCCGCCCAACTCGCCGAAAACCTCGGCGCCCTCGAGGTGTTGCCCAAGTTAACGCCCGAAGTGCTCGATCGTCTCGACCGCCTCACCCGCCAGGCCGCCACCTGACACACCCCCAGCGCCACCCCTACCGTCCGCATCCCCAAAAACACCACCCCACCGGCCACCCAAACCACAGCCCGTCGTAAATCATTGATTTACTAAGGCCTGTTGGCTTCCAGCTGAAACATTCCGGCGTCGCCAGCACTTTCAACCGGAGTCCGATCCCATCCCCTCATGATAATCCCCCGGAGCCTTCTCCTGCTCGTGCTCGCGACGCCGACGATTCCCGCCTTCTCTCAAGAACACACCCCTGCCCCCACGTCCGCTCCGGAGAAAACCCCCGCTTCCAATCCACCGCCCGTAACGCCCGTCACCGCGCCGCCAGGCAACGTGCGCCTCGCCGGCGCAAACGGCCGCGTGGTCGACTTCGCCGGCATCTGGGAGGCCCGCCCGGAAGGTCTCGTGGTCGTCATCACGCCCGACTCGCCCCTCGCCACCGTAGCCTGGGATCGCTTCGACCTCGCTCGCCTTCGCGAAGAGCAACCCGCGCTCGACGCCGCCCGCCAGCGCGCCCTCTTCCTGCGCAGCCCTCAGCCGGTCAACCTCGGTCTCTTCGCCGGGCTCCTCACCCCTGCCCAGGCCGGCGCGGAGCTGCGCCGCGTGCTCGATGAGACCCTCACCATGAAGGTGCCCGTGCGCTACCGCACAACGACCACCAGCAGCACATCGACCAGCATCGATCCCGCCCTGCCTATCGTCTATAACGGCCTCGCACTGAACCCGTCCCCGGTCGTCTCGCAGACCAACAAGATCGTCTCCGAAACGCGTTTCAGCCCCGACGAGCTGACCACCTCGCCGCGCCGCGTGCTCGAAACCCTTTCACGTTCCGAAGGCATCGCCGCCAAGGACCGCCGCGATCTGTTCGAGCTGGTGAAAGCAAATCCCGTGCTGCTCGAGAACACCGCCTCCGCGCTCGACCGAATCGCGGCCTCGATGCCGCCGAAGCATCTGCTTCCGAACGACCCCACCATCGTCACCTTGGCGCTTCGCTTGGGCGATTTCTCCAGCGGCCTGCGCAAGCTGACCACCGCCCTCGTGGTCGACCACGCCGACCAGGTGCTGATCCGCGACCTGCTCTACCTCGCCGACAATCCCGCCCTGCGCTGAGCCGCTCAGACGCCGCGTGCCGCCGCCACCCTGGTCTTGGCCTGCTCGTAGATCGCGAGGAGCGCAGCGAAATCGTGCTCTCGGTCGCGGCTTACGATCACGTGGCTAAACTTGTCGCGCTCGCGCAGCTCCACCTCGGCGGTCTGCATGCGGCGCGCGATCTCTTCCTCGCCCTCGCCGCGCCCGCCCAGTCGCACCCGAAGCTCGGGGATGGGCACGTCGATGAATACGTCGGTGAAATGCCGCGCCAGCGCCGGATCCGCCTCCGCCGCGCGGCGAAAGTTGGCCACGCCCTGCACGTCGACGTTCATGATCAGGCTCCGCCCCGCGGCCAGCGGCCCAAGCACCGAAGAGGCCAGCGTGCCGTAGCGGTTCTTGCGATGCACCCAGGCCCACTCAAGGAAGGCGCCTGCCGCCACCTTGGCGTCGAACTGCTCCGGGCTGAAAAAATGGTAATGCACCCCGTTGACCTCTCCCGGACGCGGATCGCGCGTCGTGCTGGTGATCACCCGCGTGAAGCCGGGCACCTCGGCGACCATGCGCTCGCAAAGCGTGGTTTTTCCGGAACCAGCGGGACCGGCGAGAACGAGAAGGACAGGCGTGACGGAGGTTCCGGCCGACATGACGAAAAACGGGGAAATCAGTAGGTAAAAGCCACGCCGGCGAGCAGCAGACCGTAGGCCGCGAGCGCCCCGCCCGTGATTCGTGCGCGACCGGGCACGCGTTGCACCCACTCGATCGCGTCGCGCAGGCGCCAAGGCTGCGCACCCAGCCAGATCGCCGCGCTCAGGGCGACATACACAGCCGTCACCATAAAAAGGCGCGAGGGTATGTGGTATTCTCCGAACGCGGAGTCGAGCAGCGGTCCCGCCGCGAGCAGGATCAGGGCGGCCAGTCCGCGCACAGCGAGAAACTCCGCGACGTAAAAAAAGGAAAGGACCGCCACCGCCGCGAAGACCACGAAGAGGATGTTGCGATACTGGCCGAAATCGGCCTCGGAGAGATTCGCGATGCGCCCCAGCAGAAACCACGCGCTGGCGCCGCCAAAGAGCACGCAGGAGGCGGTCTTGGAGCGCGGAAAGGCCTTCAGCGCGGCGCGCAGGAACGAGGTGTCTGCCAAAAGGACGCCGCCAAGGGCAAGCAGCGCGATTCCTACAAGAAGCGTGGC
>JBDLWD010000331.1:0-3312 GCA_039804465.1 Verrucomicrobiota bacterium
CTACCGCCGCCACCCTGCTCGACCAGCTCCAGCGCCTCTCCTCGCGCCAGGCCGACTTGCAGCGCCAGGTCGCCACCGGTCAGCGCATCCGCCAGCCCGGCGACGATCCCGCCGCCGCCGCCCGCGTCGTCGCCGCCCGGATGGAGAGCGGCGCCATCGCCCAGTTCGCGCGCAACGCCTCCGCCGCCCTCGAGTATTCAAAAACTTCTTACGGCGGTCTCGAGCAGCTCAAGAAGGTCTCCGACCGCGCCTCCGAGCTCGCCGTCCTCGGCGAGGGCAGCCTCGACCCCGACGCCATGCGCGCCTACGCCGCCGAGGCCAACCAGCTCCTCGAGCAGGCCGCCGGTCTCGGCAACACCCGCTTCGGAAACGACTACGTCTTCTCCGGCACCGCCGTTTCCACCCAGCCCTTCGCCCTCACCCGCGACGCCTCCGGCGTCATCTCCACCGTCGCCTACGCCGGCGATTCCGGCCGGCTCACCGTTCCCCTGTCCGAGAGCTCCGGCATCCAGCCCGTGCCCGATGCCGCCACCAACTCCGGCCTCGCCGACATGCTGAACCGGCTGGTCGCCCTCCGCGACGCCCTCTCCTCCGGCGATGCCGCCGCCGTCCGCGCCGTCCGCCCCGGCCTCGAGGATTCCGAAAACCTACTCGTCGGCGCCCTCTCGGAGCACGGCGCGGTTCAGCTCCGCATCGAGGTCGCCCGGGTCCAGCAGAAGTCCCGCGCCGACGAACTCGAGCGCCAGATTTCGTCCGAGGCCGACGCCGACATCACCGAATCCATCGTCCAGCTCAACCAGACCACCCAGGCCTACGAGGCCGCGCTCTCCTCCTCCGCCAGCATCCTCAAGCTCTCTCTCCTCGACTACCTCCGCTGACCCGCTTCGCCCCGCCCTACACACCTTTTACAAACATGAAAGTCCTCGCCGAAACCGCCCCCGTGCCCGTCGTCGCGCCGCCCTCGCTCGAACTCCGTTTCGCCTCCGGCATCGTCGGCTTCCCCGAGCATCGCCGGGGCGAGATATTCCACCTGCCCGACCAGCTCCCGTTCCAGTGGCTCCGCCTCCACGGCCCTTCGCCCCTGCACTTCGTGGTGCTCGACCCGGTCGGCATCATCCCCGACTACGCCCCCGAACTTTTTGATGACGATGCCTCCGCCCTTGGCATTGCCACGGCCGCCGACGCCCTCATCTTCAACATCGTAACCGTTCGCGACGACCCTTCGCGCGCCACCGTAAACCTGGTCGGTCCCATCATCGTGAACCGCCACACCGGAGCCGCGCGCCAGGTCGTCATCGCCAATCACACCCTTTACCGCGCCCGCCATCCCCTCGTCACTCCCGAGTGACCTCCCCGCCATGCTCGTCCTCACCCGCAAGGTCAACGAAGCCATCGTCATCGGCGACAACATCGAGATCCGAATCACCCGGATCGAGGGAGATGTCGTGAAGATCGGCATCAACGCCCCGCGCGAGATCTCCATCGTGCGCAAGGAGGTGCTGAACGACATCGCGGCCAGCAACCAGGCCGCCGCCGTCGCATCCCCCGCGTCCGGCGCCTCCGGCCCCCGCATGCCCGCGTTGCCCAAGCTCGCCGCCCCGCCCAAGTCCTGAGCTTACTATCCGTATTCCATGTCCACGGTAAATTTTTCCCAGCAGTCCGCCTCCCTCGCCGCCGGCCTCGGCCGCGTCGATTCCCTTCTTGAAAAGGTCACCGGCCGCATCTCCTCCGGCCGCCGCCTGGACCGTCCGGCCGCCGATCCCGCCGGCCTCGGCCAGTCCATCAAGCTCGAGGCCGAGCAGGGCCGCCTGCGCGCCGCCGAGGTCAATATCCAGAACGGCGTCAGCCGCCTTCAGGTCACGGGCGACCAGCTTTCCGCCGTCGGCCGCCTCGTCACCCGCCTCTCCGAGCTCAATACCCTCGGCGCCAATTCCCTCCAGACCGGCTCCGACCGCGCCCTCTACGCCACCGAGTTTACCCAACTCCAGCAGCAACTCCGCCAGATGGTCGGCGGCACCACCGCGGAGATCGGCGGCACCTCCGATGTCGAGCAGCCCCAAGGGCGCTTCAACTCCCGCCCGCTCTTCGGCCCCGGCCCCGCCGACGTCCTCGTGGTCGGCTCCGGCGACCAGGATCGCGTATCGCTCCCCGTCATTAACCTGCGCACCGGCGCGGTGGGCGATCTCATCCGCCAGGACGCCTCCGGCGCTTTCAACGTCGACCTCGGCTCCGCCGATCCCTCCGCGCTTAACGCCACTCTCAAGGCCGCCCTCGCCCAGGTCTCCGTGGCCCAGGCCGACGTCGGCGGCGTCCAGAGCCGCCTCGCCCTCGCCGCCGATGTTGCCGCCACCGCGGCCGCCAATCAGGAGGCCGCCCTAGGAGCCATCGTCGACGCCGATCTCGCCGCCGAGACCACCCAGCTCGCCCGCCTCAAGATCCTATCCGAAGGCCACACCGCCATGCTCGCCCAGGCGCGTGACGTCACCGCCAAGCTCCTTCCCCTGCTTTCCCGCAACTAAGCTTGGCTTTGCCTCTGCGGGCCATCTGGCGGCAGCGGTGGTTTTCAAGGGTTGACGGCTTCCGATTAGGATCAGTCGTAGGGGTTTCTCCCCGGGTCACTTGCGTGCCCGAACCACGCCTTTCTGCTAAAGAACCGAGTAGCCCGGTCGATAAGTCGTAAAGAGCGTCTTGCGACTGTCGCGCGGCGCATGCCATCATCCCATGAAACTCGGTCAAAAAATCGTCGTCATGACGCTCTCCGCCATCGCGGTCAGCGTCGTCGCCTGTATCTTTGTTCAAAGCCGCGTCATCAAAGAGCAGGGTATTGAGCTTACGCGGGATACGATGCGCGCCGCGATCGTCGAGGCCGAAAACGTGCGCGACACCATTTCCGGGCTGGGAAGCCGCGGTGCCTTCGACAGCGACAAGCTGCTCGCTGAATACAAGGCCAGCGGTGATCTCCGCGGCTCGACCTTCTACCACACCATTCCCGTGGTGGCGGCTTGGGAAGCCATTCAGAAGGTGGCCGACGAAAATGGCTGGAAATTCCGCGTGCCGAAGAACGACGCCCGCAACGAAAAGAACACCCCCACCGAGGAGGAGAAAAAGATCCTCGCCCTGCTCGAGCGCGGCGACGTGCCCGAATACTTCGAGGTCGATCGCAAGAATAACCGCGTCCTGCTCGCGCGCCCCATCAAGCTTTCCGCCGACTGTCTCTCCTGCCACGGCGACCCGGCCAACAGCCCCACCAAGGACGGCAAAGACATCCTCGGCTTCCAGATGGAGAACTGGCGCGAGGGCGAGGTGCACGGC
>JBDLWD010000332.1:0-3003 GCA_039804465.1 Verrucomicrobiota bacterium
CGATCTTCAAGGCCAACCCCCAGGGCTGCCCGACCTGCAACGGAGTAGGCTACAAGGGCCGCGTCGGTATCCACGAACTCATGACAAATTCCGAGGCCCTCACGGAGGCCATCAACAAGAAGGCGGAGGTCGCCGAATTGAAACGCATCGCCATGAAAGACGGCATGAAAACCCTCCACCAGGACTCCATGCTCAAGGTGAAACAGGGGCTCACCACCATCGAAGAGGCCATGGCCAACGTGCCCCCCGACCTCGTTGCCTGATCCACCTTCCGGAAATCCGCCCCACCCGGGTCGCCGAGATCCGCCCCGGTAGGTTTTGTCCCCTTGTTCCCCGCCCTCGGGCTTTACGAAAGTCTCCCGCGCCGCTTGCCTTGCCCCTAGCAACCATATGTCCACGGCCTCTTCCGCCATTCCCACCTACGTCATCGGCCACCGGAATCCCGACGCAGACTCGATCTGCGCCGCGATAGGCTACGCCGCCTACAAGGAGGCCCGCGGACTTCACGGCTACGTGCCCGCCCGCGCCGGCAACTCCAACGCCCGCATCGACGCCATCCTCCAGCGCTTCCGCCAACCGCTGCCCGTCTTGCTGACCGACGTCACCCCGCGCGTGCGCGACGTCATGGTCACCGGCGTGTTCACCATCCCCCAGGACGCCACCTGCGCCGAGGCCCTCGAGATCATCGACGAACACGACGTGCGCACCCTGCCGGTCCTCGCCCCGGACCAGCGCGTGGTCGGCACCGTATCTATCTTTCAACTCGGCGGCTTCTTTGTCCCCAAGGTCAGGGCGCTGCGCGAAATGCGCAAGGTCCACACCTCCCTCCAACACATCGTCCGCGCCCTCCGCGCCCGGGTGGAAAACCTCCCCGACCCGACCCGCGAACAGGAACTCTTCGTCCGCGTCGGCGCCATGGACGTGAAATCCTTCGGCAAGGCCGCCCACAGCGACGGCATCCTACCCGAGCAATCCATCATCATCGTCGGCGACCGCCGCGACATCCAGCTTCGCTCCATCGAGATGGGCGTCCGCCTCATCGTCATCACAGGCAACCTGCCCGTCGACGAGGAGATCATCCGCCTCGCCCGGGAAAAAGCCGTGGCCCTCGTCGTCAGCCCCTACGACACCGCGACCTCCGCCTGGGTCGTGCGCTCCGCCACCAAGATCGAGCGCCTTATCGACCGGAAATTCGCCTCCGTGTCGCCCGACCTCCGCCTGTCCGAGGTTCGTAAAAAAATCGCCAGCAACAACACCCCCGCCTTCATGGTGCTCGGCGACGACGGCCGCCTCCAGGGCATCCTCACCCGCACCGACATTCTTCGGCCCGCCCGCACGAGGCTCGTGCTCGTCGACCACAACGAGATGACGCAGGCCGTCGCCGGCGCCGAGGAGGTCACCATCACCGAGATCCTCGACCACCACCGGCTCGGCTCCCTCGCCACCCAGCAGCCCATCCTCTTCATCAACGACCCCGTCGGCTCCACCTGCACCATCATCGCCGAGCTCTTCCGCCGCGACGGTCTCGCCCCCACCCCGGAAATCGCCGGCGTGCTCATGGGCGGCATCATCTCCGACACCCTTAATCTCCAGGGGCCCACCACCACCGAAAAGGACGCCACCCTGCTGGCCTGGCTCTCCCGCCTCGCCGGCGTCGACGCCCGCCAGCTCGCCGACCTCATCTTCAGCTCCGGCTCCGTCATCCTCGCCAACCCTCCCGAGCGCGTGGTGCGCTCCGACTTCAAGATCTACGACGAGGACGGAGCCCGCTTCGCCGTTTCCCAGGTCGAGGAACTGGGCTTCGGCAACTTCTGGAACCACGCCAAGGGCCTCGCCAACGCCCTCGACGAACTGTGCACGCAGGAACGCCTCTGCTTCGCCTGCCTGCTCATCACCGACATCAACACCCAGAACTCGCTCCTCCTTTTCAAGGGCGACCCCGAGCTCACCAAGCGCATCACCTACCCCGCGGTCGAGGGCGAGGAGATCTTCGATCTGCCCGGCATCGTCAGCCGCAAAAAGCAGCTCATCCCCTATCTCGGCACGCTCCTTCGCGAGCTGGCCAACGAGGGCATCACACCCACTCACCGCACCGGCCCTGCCGGCCAATCCCGCTCGGGTTAGGCGAGATCCCGCCGCCGGAACCAGGCAGGGGCAAAACCGGCCCAACAGGAAGCGCCCTACTCTCCGCGTGGAGAGGGCGGTCGCCTAAGCGCTTTCGTCTCCCCGCGATGGCGCTTCTCCGCGACCAAGATCGCCTTCTGGCGGGCGCTGCGCTTGCGGTTCAACCTACGCGCCTTCGCGACCACCGCTTTGCGCTCCGCCTCGGCGACGCGCACCCGCTGCTCCAGTTTTTCACAAAAAATTGCCCAAGCCCTCTCGCGGTTGGCCGCCTGACTGCGCTCCGCCTGACACCGCACCTCCACGCCCGTCGGGCCATGGCGCAACACCACGGTCGACGAGGTTTTGTTGATTTTCTGCCCGCCCGGACCGGACCCCCGCGTAAAGGTCTCCGTCACGTCGCCCGCCAGCACGCCAAGTGCGTCCAGCCTGGCTTGGATTTGAGTTGGTAAATCCATGGGCCGTAATTTTTCGTCAACCAACGCAACCTCCGCCTCTCGCGCGAGTCCCAAATCCCGTTTTACTCACCCACCCTCCGCTCCGGCCACACGCTCCATGCTCACCGCTCCACGCTCCGCATCCTCCGGTCCAGTCTGGTCAGAAAAACTCCGCGCCGAAATCGCCAAGGCCGTCATCGGCCAGCAGGAGGTCGTCGACCGCCTCCTCCTCGCCCTCCTCGCCAACGGCCACGTCCTGCTCGAAGGCATGCCCGGTCTCGCCAAGACCCTCCTCGTCAAATCCCTCGGCACCGCCCTCGGCGTCCAGTTCGAGCGCATCCAGTTCACGCCCGACCTCCTCCCGAGCGACGTCGTCGGCACCATGGTATTCTCGCCCAAGGACGCCGCCTTCACCCCGCACCTCGGCCCCGTCTTCGCCAACCTC
>JBDLWD010000333.1:0-4248 GCA_039804465.1 Verrucomicrobiota bacterium
CCGCCTGAAAACAGACCGGCCGCGAAACCGAAGTTTCGCGGCCGGTTGAGGGCGACTGTTACGTGGCCCTCGACCGCCTTGCGGCGGGGAGTAGTGCTTGCAGGGGTAAACCCAGGCGCATGGGTTTCAAGCAAACTACCCCTGAAACTGATTGCCCTCCGCCGCAGGCCACCCTCGTCGCCCAAATAGCCCAGCATTCGGCTCCCTGCTCCCCGCTCCCCGCTCCCCGCTCCATGCTCCCCGCCCCCACCCTCCCCGACTGCTTCTACTGCCGCAAAGACGAGCGCCTCGACGCCCTCATGATCGAGGTCGCCCCGCTTCAGGTCTCCACGCTCTACCTGTTCAAGGAGCAGACCTACCACGGCCGCTGCCTCGTCGCCTACAAGCACCACGTCAACGAACTCTACGAGCTGCCCGCCGCCGAACTCGCCCTCTTCACCCAGGACGTCGCCCGCGCCGCCAAGGCCCTGAAAACCGCCTTCGATCCCGCCAAGATCAACTACGGCGCCTACTCCGACAAACTCCCCCACCTCCACGTCCACCTCGTGCCGAAGTATGTCGACGGCCCTTCCTGGGGCACGACTTTCACCATGATGCCGGAACCGAAGAAACTCCTCTCCGACGCCGACTACGCCGCGCTCATCGCAAAGATCCGCGCCGTCCTCTGACTCCTTTAGTGTTTTCGTGGGTTTAGTGGGCCCGCCTTCCTCGCTCCGCCCACGTTCCCGTCCGTGTGTTCCGTGGGCACTAAACCCATCCGAACCTTTGCCTCCGCTTCGAAAATAGGTTCCCTGCGCTTCGTGTCCTCCGTGCCCGAATCCCCGTCCTCCTCCAGCGCCCGCTCCGCCCTCGTGCTGATCGGATTTCTCGTCCTCGTTTTCGCCGTCGCCGGCCTCGGCGGCCTCGCCACCTCGCACGGCGTGCGCGACTGGTATCCCGCGCTCAACAAGCCCGCCTGGAATCCGCCGTCCTGGCTCTTCGGCCCGGTCTGGACTCTCCTCTACGCCTTCATGGCCGTCGTCGCCTGGCGCGTCTGGCGTCTCGCCGCCTCGCCCGAGCGCGCCGCGCTTCTCCGGCGCTGGTTCGTTCAACTCGCGCTCAACGGCGCTTGGTCGTGGGCCTTCTTCCATTTTCGCTCCCCCGCCGCCGGCCTCGCCGTCATCGGCGCACTCCTCCTCGTCATCGGCTCCATGCAGCCCCGCCTCGCCCACGCCGACCGCCCCTCCGCCCTCCTCTGGACACCCTACGTCCTCTGGGTCGCCTTCGCCACCGGCCTAAACCTCTGGATCTGGCACCACAACTGACGCCCCCTCGATCCGCCAACCCACCCCGCTCCGCCGACCCGATCCATCGTCAATCAATGATTGACGATAGATCGGCCGCATTTTCCAGCGCTCTCCACGCGACTTCGCGCGCCTAGGGGGATTTTTCCGGCGCAACCGCGGCCGCCCGCACAGGCCGCCACGCGATCCAGCCCACGAGGCCCAGACCGGCCCACAACGCCAGCGTGCCCGCCACCTCGTGCAGCACATCGTAGTGGCCGGGCAAATACCGCGCGGTTGTCGAGATGACCAGGATGCGCAGAAGGTTGAACACGAACCCGACCGCCATCCCCGCCGGCACCAGCGCCGCGACCGTCCACCCGCTCCGCCCCGCGATACCGCCCGCCAGCAACGCCACCAGCGCGCCCGACGTGATGAGCCCGAATCCGTTGCACTCCGTCGCCACGAGAAAGTGCCCGCCCGCCACCGCGAGCACGAGCTGCGGATCCGCCGCCGTGCCGGCCAGCGCGAGATTCGGCGCGAGCCCCAGTTTTTCCAGCACAACCGCCGCGCCCACACCCGCCAACTGGCGCAGCGGCCAGTCCAGAATCGGGAAAGCGATGATGATCACAAAAAGCGCCGCCACGCCGGCCACCAGCGGCCGGAAAAACCGGTAGGCCTCGCGGCCGAACAGCACCTGCAGACAACCCGCCAGCGCAAGCGCAAAGCCTGGCAGCACCAGCAGCCCCAGCTTGGCCAGGCCCGCCAGCGCCACCGCCGCGAAGGCCGCCGCCAGCAAGGCCAGCGTCCGGTTGCAAAGATCACCCTTTACCCGCAGCTCCCCGCGGTGTTGCCAGACCACGAGCGCCGCCGCCCCCGCGAGCAGGATCGCCCCCTGCCGGATCTGCTGCCGCGCCGCCGTCTCGGCCACCAGCCAGCGCGTCACCGGCCAGAAAATCGCCATCGTCATGGCCACAATGCACCAGGCCAGCCAACGGTCGTTCGCCTCGGTCTTGGCCGAGGGCTCCTTGGGATTTTCGGGGAACGCGTCCACACCCGACTCCTAACCAGCCGCACCCGCGCACACAAGCGCCGCGCCTTGCGCATGGTCCGCTTCCGCCTTCTGCTCGCCCAACCGCCCCGCCCACCCATGTCACCTCGCGCCCGCCGCATCCTCGCCTGCGCCGCCTTCCTCGGCCTCGCCGCCGGCTGCGCGCACCGGCCGGATCCGCAGCGTGCCGCCCCGCTTTCCCCTCAAGCAGCCGACCCGGCCGCCGCCAAGTCCGCGCCGTCCCCGGCTGCTCGCCGCAGCGCCCCCGGCACACCGTTCACTCGCGCCGATCCCGCCGCACCCCTTTCCTCCCTGCTCATCGTCACCACCCAGGTCGCCCACGAGGACATTTTCCTGCCCGGCCTCTCCGGCGCGGGCCCGCCCTACCACCCTGTCGCCCGCCTCTATCGCGGCCAGCGCGCCTTTATCATCCCCATCGTCCGCAACTACGCCTTCGACGCCCTCGAACGCACCGATCTCACATTCGAAGTCCTCGTCCACCGCCTCGACGGCTCGGTCGATGGCGCCCCCTGCTCCGCCGTCCTTTGGCAGGATTCCGTTTCTTCACCCGACGGATCGCTCTACCCCGCCACCACCGTAGTCTTTCAGGCCGAGCCTCACGACCCCGCCGGACCCTGCCGCGTCTCCGTGCGCATCCGCGACCACCTCTCCGGCCAGACCACCGAGGTCGCGCACAACCTCCTCATCACCGACTACACCCCGCCCGACCTCCCTGCCGACTTCGATCCCGAGCTCTGGTTCAACCGCTACCACCAGCAACCCACCCCGGAACTCGCCCTCCCCGCCCTCCCGCGCTTTTTCCAAAAACTCCCCGCCGACAAGCGCGCGGGCGCCCTGCCTCCCCTGCTCGGTTTTTACGAACAGGTCCTCACCGACAACCCCTGGCTCCTCCCCTCGTTCTGCGCCCGTCTCGCCACCGCACCCGCCGACGAAGCCTACGCGCTCTCGCTGGTCCTCGGTTTTCACCTCCGCGCCGCCTCCTCCGCTCCCCCGGGCATCGACTCCGCGACTTGGGACCGCCTGGCCGATTTTCGCACCCACCCCTGGCCCTCCGATCCTGACCAACCTCTCCTCCTGCCCGCTCAACTCGACACTCTCTGGGGCCGTTTTTTCGCCAGCGCGCTCTACGCCCCCGTGCGGCGGCTGATGGATCCGATGGCCTACCACGCAGATCTCGGCGCCGCCGAACGCTGGCGAAAAGCCCTCCCCGCCCCCGCGCCGGGCGACGCTCTACCCATGCCAGACCTGGACGACCCCGATACTCCCGTCGATCTGCGGCGCGAGGTCATGCTTCGCACCGCCCTCTGGTCCCTCCGCGCCAACGCGCGCCAGCACCCGCTCGTGCGCAACTACCTCGAGCAAACTCTCCGCGCCGGCGACCTCGCCCCATACGCCCGCGCTTTTCTCCAACACATCCTGCAAGCCGAACCAGCCTCCGTCGCGGTCTCGCTACCCGTTCCGCCAAAGTCCTAGCCTCCACCCCGGCCCCGCGCGCCCCAACTTCCCCTCTTTTATGCACACCTGGAATTTCTTCCGCATCGGCGGTTTCGATCAAGTCGCACTCACCACCGCCGCCGACCTCGAAAACCTCCACCTCCTCGACCAGAAGCTCTGGGGCGCCCTCTCATGCCCGGTCAAAGGTCTCGAGCTCGACGAAAAAACCCTAGCCCTCCTCGACACCGACAAAGACGGCCGCATCCGCGCCCCCGAACTCCTCGCCGCCATCGCCTGGTCCCGGCCCTACTTCAAAGACCTCGCCGTCCTCCTTTCCGCCAAGGACACGCTCCCGCTCGACGCCTTCGCCGACACCCCCGAGGGCCGCGCCGCCACCGCCTCCGCCCGCCGTATCCTCGCCTCCCTCGGCAAGCCCGACGCCACCGCCATCTCCCTCGGCGACGCCACCGACACCGCCCG
>JBDLWD010000334.1:0-4922 GCA_039804465.1 Verrucomicrobiota bacterium
AAACCTCGGCCTCAACACCACCCTCGGCTTCATCAGCGCCAGCGGCACTATCGCCGCCGCTTGGGAGGGCGCGCTCCACGGCCTGCCCGCCATGGCCTGCTCGCAGGACCTGAGCTTCGAGGAGTGGCGCGATCTCACCTCCGGCCGCCCCATCGCCGACATGCCGGCCACCCGCGCCACGGTGGAGACCAGCGCGGCTCACGCCGCGCGACTCGCCGGCCAACTTCTCCCCGCCACCGGGCGCGAAAAGTTTGTCGTCCATAACCTGAATTTCCCCAACCCCTGCACCCCCGCCAGCGAGGTCGTGCGCACTGTGCCCGCCCACGTGGTGGTGCCCAACCTCTTCAGCCCCGCCGCCGACGACGGCACGCACCGCTTCGTCTTTTCCGATGCCATCGATCGCTCGCCTCCCGGCTTGATCACCGACAAGGCCACCGTCGCCGCCGGCAAGATCAGCCACAGCGTCCTCGACTACACGCGCCTCTAAACTCCCGGCCCTCCCGGCTCCCTGCTCCAGTCTCCCTGCCCCCATGTCCGCCCTCCTCGCCCACGCCGCCACGCTTCGCGACGCCGTCGACTCGCTTCGCTTCGGCCTGCCCGTCGCCTTCACCTACAACCCGCTTCGCTACGCTTGGGCACCGCACGCCGCCTACCTCGAACGCTACGGCGCAGGCCGCAAACGCGTGGTCTTTCTCGGCATGAACCCCGGCCCTTTCGGCATGGCCCAGGTCGGCGTGCCCTTCGGCGAGGTCGCCGCCGTGCGCGACTGGATGCGCATAAACGAACCGGTCGACATTCCCTTCCCCGAGCACCCGAAGCGCCCGATCACCGGCTTCGCCTGCACCCGCAGCGAGGTTAGCGGACGCCGCCTCTGGGGCCTCTTCGCCGCCCGCTTCGGCGCGGCCGAAAACTTTTTCGCTGGGCATTTCGTGCTCAACTACTGCCCCCTCGTCTGGATGTCAGAAAGCGGGGCCAACCTCACCCAAGACAAGCTCTCCGCCGCCGAGCGCGCCGCCGTCGACGCGCCTTGCCGCGCCCACCTGCGCGCCGTGCTCGACACACTCCAGCCGGAGCACCTCGTCGGCGTCGGCGGCTTCGCCGCCAGGCAGTTCGCCGAGATCACCACGCCGGCCGACACGTGGCGCATCACCCAGATCCTCCACCCCAGCCCCGCCAGCCCGGCGGCCAACAAGGACTGGGCCGGCGACGTCACCCGCACGCTCGTCGGAGCCGGCATCTGGCCGGCCACCTGACGGCCGATCGGCCTCTCTTCGCGTCTCTGCGCCTCCGCGTTGACGCTCAGGCGAGCAGCGCGGCCTTCTCCTTCGAGATCGCCCACTTCATTTTTTCCCCGCGGCTCCAGCGGTCGAACTCGTCGATCATCAGGCGGCCCATGCGGCGGCACTCCTGGTCCTGCGACCCCGCGATGTGGGGCGTGAGAATCACGTTAGGCAGCGTCCACAAGGGCGAACCCTCCGCGGGCGGCTCCGGGTAGGTGACGTCCAGCCAAGCCGTCAGGTCGGGGCGCCGCTTGAGCACGTCGATCATCTCCGCCTCGCGCACCACCGCGCCGCGCGCCGTGTTCAGGAAGGTCGCGTGCGTTTTCATCATCTCGAAGTGGCGGCCCTGGATCATGCCTTCCGTCTCCTTCAGCCACGGCGTGTGCAGGCTCACCACATCGCACCGGCGGAAAATATCCTCCAGCCCCACCATCTCGATGCCCAACGCCGTGGCCTGCTCGGGCGTCACGAAGGGATCGTAGGCCAGCACCTCGAGGTCAAAGGGACGCAGCCGCTCGCGCACCAGACGGCCGATCATGCCGAGCGAGATCAGCCCCACCTTGCTCCCGTAGGCGCCGGCACAGGGCGCCCTGTCCGTGAAACGGCCGAGTTGCTTCGCGCCGTAGGCTTGTTTCCAAAAATTCTTCAGGCTCATCAGCACCGCAGCCATGGTGTATTCCGCCACCGGCACCGCGTTCATGGCGTAGGCGCTGGCCACCGTGATGCCGCGATCCCAGAACGCGTCGGTTGTGAAATAACGGATGGAACCCGCCCCGTAGAAAATCGCCTTCAGCTTCGGAGCCGCCGCGAGAAACGCCTCGTCGCATTTCGGCGCGCCCCAACCGGAAAAAATCACCTCGGCCTCGGCCAGCAGATCGGGGCGTTTCAGCGCCTCCTCGTGCGACATCGGCGGCGCGAGCAGGCGCACGCGACGCGCAATCTCCGTCTGGTGCTCGGAGCCGTAAATCAGCTCGAACGCCTGGGGATCCAAAACGATGAGACCGTTGTGCATGATTAACTTTTCAACGAAGTGAATCATCGACCGGACAACAACCCCGATTTGCCCGGCCGACATCCGCCCGAACAGCGTATTCCTTGGCCGCCAAAAAATCGCGCGCAATTCGGCCGGAGCGCCGGGTTGCTCTTTTTGAGCGTCCCGCCCGACGTCGAATCTTGTGTTGCCCAGGGGCAGACACCACCCTGCCGCCATCCTATGCCGCTCATCCCGAAGCTCACCGAAAAGCTGCAGCGCCACCCCAAGCGAGTCGTGTTCGCCGAAGGCGCGGACCCCCGCATTCTCCAGGCCGCGCGCCAGTGGGTGACCCGCCGCATGGGCGCCCCTATCCTCCTCGGCGACCGCGCCGCCATCAAGGAGGCCGCCGCCAAGCTCGACATCAACCTCCAGGGCATGCGCCTCATCGAGCCCGAGCGCAGCGAGGACTTCTCCACCTTCGTCGGCCAGCTCGAGCAGCTCCGCCGCATCAAGGGCATCAAGGCCGCCGAGGCCGCCGAGGCCCTCAAGGACACCGGCTACTTCGCCACCATGATGGTCGCCACCGGCCAGGCCGACGCCCTCGTCTCCGGCGGCACCATCTCCGCCGCCAGCGCCCTGCGTCCGATTTTCCAGATCATCCCCCGCCTGCCCGGCGTGAACCACGCCTCCTCGCTCATGGTCCTCGACTTTGACGAGAAAAAGGTCGGCTCCGACGGCTCCCTATTCCTCTCGGACTGCGGCGTCATCCCGGATCCCACCGCCGAGCAGCTCGCCGAAATCGCCCTCTCCACCGCCCAGATCGCGCGCCACCTCACCAACGAGACCCCTCGCGTGGCCATGCTCAGCTACGCCACCAAGAGCACCTCCAACCAGCCCTCGCTCGTGAAGGTCCGTCACGCCACCGAGCTCGCCCGCGCCAAGGCCAAGGCCCTCCTGCTCGACATCGAGATCGATGGCGAACTCCAGGTCGACGCCGCCCTCGACGCCGTCGTCGCCCAGACCAAGAAGGTCAACAGCTCCGTCGCCGGCCGCGCCAACGTCCTCATCTTCCCCGACCTCAACTCGGGCAACATCGCCTTCAAGCTCGTCCAGCTCCTCGCCGGCGCCAACACCTTCGGCCAGATCCTCACCGGCCTCACCAAGCCCGCCGCCGAGATCTCCCGCGGCGCCTCCGCCCACGACGTTTTCGGCGCCGCCGCCATCGTCGCCGTGCAGGCCATCGACCATCGCCTCCTCTACGGCGCGCACCATTAAGAACCGCCTCCGCGGGCCCGACCCCCTCGGTTCGAAGCCCCGGCCCTCCAGCCTCCGCACCGCCCCGGCATCCGCGCCAACGCCCTTCGCATCACCGCTCCATGGCCTCCGCCACCACGCCTCCGCCTTCCGACGCCAAAGGCACCCCCAACCCTTTCGCCCAGCCCGCGCTCCCGCTCCTGCGCGCCCCGACCAACACCGTCACCAAGCGCGTCTTCGTCGCCGCCACGCGCATGAACGACGGCAAGACCACCACCTGCCTCGGCCTCTACGGCGCCCTCCAGTCCCGCTTCCCGCGCGTCGGCTTCATCAAGCCCGTCGGCCAGCGCTTCGTCGACGTGCAGGGCAAAAAAATCGACGAGGACTCCGTGCTCCTCGACTCCATCTTCCAGGTCCGCGTGCCCATCGAGAGCATGAGCCCGGTCGCCATCGACAGCACCTTCACCCGCCGCTTCCTCGAAACCCCCGACGCCCTCCTGCCTTCCCTCGAGGACCAGATCTGCCGCGCCTTCGACCGCGTCTCCTGGGAAAAAGATTTTACCATCATCGAGGGCACCGGCCACGCCGGCGTCGGCTCGGTCTTTGATCTCTCCAACGCCCGCGTCGCCAAGCTCCTCAACTCGAAAGTCCTCCTCGTCTCCCCCGGCGGCATCGGCCGCCCCGTCGACGAGCTCGCGCTCAACAAATCCCTCTTCGACCAGCACGGCGTCGAGGTCGTCGGCGCCATCCTCAACAAGGTCGAGCCCGACAAGATGGACATGGTCCACAACTACGCCGGCCGAGGCCTCGCCCGCCTCGGCATCCCCCTCCTCGGCGTCCTCCCCGTCCAGCCCGCCCTCTCCGCCCCCAACCTCGCCCAGATTGCCGAGGAGATCGGCGGCAAATGGCTCAACGGCCGCCGCGGCGGCGCCAAGCAGCGCGTGCAACGCGTCGTCATCGGCGCCATGTCCGCCAAGGGCATCGTCGACTACCTCCAGCCCGGCACCCTCATCATCACGCCTGGCGACCGCGACGACATCCTCCTCGCCGCCCTCGCCTCCGCCAAGATCGCCGGCGGCGCCACCATCGCCGGCCTCATCGTCGCAAACGACATCAAGCCCCACCCCAAGCTCGCCGAACTCCTCTCGATGACCGACATCCCCGTCATCGCCACCAAGGAGGAGAGCTACGGCGTCACCAGCCGCATCAACCACATGTCGGTGAAAACCCAGCCGCAGGACACCGACAAATTCCCCATCATCAAGCAGCTCATCGCCGACCACGTCGACCTCTCCAAACTCGTCGCGAGCGTCTGATTATCCTAAATCCCGCAGTTGAGGTTTATGGGGCTGGAGTGGGTAGCCAGTCGTCAGGGCTGGCGGGGTTGAGCCAGCACAGATAACGCTCGAAGGTGT
>JBDLWD010000335.1:0-2751 GCA_039804465.1 Verrucomicrobiota bacterium
TCCGGGAAACCGGGGACTCCATCGAGGTCGACACCGGCGTGATCACCTGCGTCGTCCCCCGCTCCGGCCCCTGGCTCGTCTCCTCCCTACGTCGCGGCGGACGCGAGATCGCGAGCCGCGGACGGCTGGTCTCGCTCCGCAAACCCATACCCGACCAAGAGACACCCGCAGAGATCTTCGAGGGCCGGACGGAAAGCGCGGTCGTTGAACAAAGCGGCCCGATCCGGGTCGTGGTTCGCATCAGCGGCCGCCAGCAGGCGAAAACCGGCGACCGGTCATGGCTGCCGTTCACGGTGCGGCTCTACCTGCATGCGGGTGGAGACACGATGCGTGTCATGCACTCGTTCGTATACGACGGCGACGCGGAGCGGGATTTCATCGCCGGACTGGGCCTGCGTTTTGACGTCCCCCTCGCCGACGCACTCCACGACCGGCATGTGCGCATCTGCGGCGAAGGAGACGGACTTTTAGGCGAAGCGGTCCGCGGCGTCACAGGCCTGCGCCGCGATCCGGGCGCCGCCGTGCGCGAAGCCCAGATCGCCGGCCGCGCCACGCCTCCCTTGGCCGAATGGGCGCCGGCTGTCTCCAATCGCATCCGTCTCATACCCGCCTGGGGCGACTACACCCTCGTTCAACCCAACGCCGACGGCTTCGAGATACGCAAGCGCACCAAGGCCGGTCACGGCTGGATCCGCGCCGGCGCCGGCCGCCGCGCAGCCGGCCTCGCCTACCTCGGCGGTCCGTCCGGCGGCCTGGCCTTCGGCGTCCGCGATTTTTGGGAAAAACATCCCGCGCAGCTCGACATCCGCTCCGCCCACACGGACACGGCCGAGATCACGACCTGGCTGTGGTCGCCCGAAGCCCCGCCCATGGATCTGCGCTTCTACCACGACGGCATGGGCATGGATTCCCACCGGGAAGAACTCGATGGGCTGAACATCACTTACGAGGACTACGAGAAGGGCTTCGGCACGCCGCACGGCATCGCCCGCTCCCACGAGCTCGTTTTCCGCGTCTGCGAGGCGACTCCCGCCCGCGAAGAGTTTCCCCGCATGGCCGCCGCCCTCCGCCGCCCGCCCCGGCTCTCCGCCTCCCCCGCGCATCTTCACGCGGCGGGAGTATTCGGCGCATGGGGCCTGCCCGATCGCTCCACGCGGGCCAAGGCGCGGATCGAGGACCAGCTGGATTTTCTTCTCTCCACCTACCTCGACCAGGTCGACCAGCGGCGTTGGTATGGTTTCTGGGACTACGGCGACGTCATGCACAGCTACGACGCCGACCGCCACGAGTGGCGCTACGACGTCGGCGGCTTCGCCTGGGCGAACTCCGAGCTCTCGCCCGATCTCTGGCTTTGGTATTCCTTCCTGCGCTCCGGCCGGGCGGATGTCTTCCGCCTCGCCGAGGCCATGACGCGCCACACCGGCGAGGTCGATGTCTACCATCTCGGCCGTTTCAAGGGCCTAGGCACCCGGCATAACGTGCAGCACTGGGGCTGCTCCGCCAAGCAACTGCGCATCAGCACCGTCGCGTATCGACGGTTCTACTACTACCTCACGTCGGACGAGCGCGTGGGCGATCTCATGCGCGAACTGGTCGGCGCCGACGAGGCGTTTCTCACCCTGGACCCCATCCGCAAGATCCGCAAGGAGCCCATTCCGCCACCGCGGCGCGACGCGGCTTCGGTGGGCTTCGGCACCGACTGGGGCTCGCTCGCCTTCGCCTGGCTGACCGAGTGGGAGCGCACCGGCGATCCGCGCGTGCGCGACAAACTCCTCGCCGGTATGCGCACGATCGGCGCCCAGCCCCACGGCTTCCTCTCCGCCGGAGCTACATTCAATCTCGATACCGGCGAGTTCTCCCTCGTTCGCGACGGCGAGATCAGCGTCTCGCACCTGAGCGCCGTGTTCGGCCTGCCCGAGCTTTGCGCCGAGTTGGACGACCTGCTGGACGTGCCCGCATTCCGCGCCGCCTGGCTGCAATACTGCGTGCTCTACAACGCCACCCCGGCGGAGCAGCGCGCCGCCGTTGGCAGCGATTTTGGCAAGTTGAACCTCGCCCAGGCTCACGCCCGCCTCACCGCTTATGCCGCGGCCATAACCAAAGACCCGGCGCTCACCGACAGGGCCTGGAAAGAGTTCTTCGCCGGCGGCGCCGGTTTCGGCGTCCGCGACAGTCACCGCTCCACCCGCGTATCCGGTCCGGCCTCGCTCAACCCGGTGGACGAAAGCTTCGCGCTCAACACCAACGCAACCTCCCAGTGGGGGCTCACCGCCATCCAGATGCTCGCGCTCGCGGGCGACCGCATGCCCGCATCGCCCTGACCCAAACCATGCATCCACTCCGCCTGCTCCCGCTCCTCGGCGGCTTGGTCGTCGCGGCCTCGGCCGCGCCTTCCGCGATGCGCTTCGACTTCGGCGCCGGCCCGGTCGCCGACGGATTCACCCCCGTCGCGCCTGACACGCTATATACTCCGGCGCGAGGCCACGGCCTGCTTGCAGCGCAAGGCATCCGCTCCAGCGCCTCGGATTGCCCTGATCCGCTGCGGTCCGACGCGTTGGTCTCCGACCGGGCCTTTGCCTTCGTGGTCGATCTTCCTCCGGGCAACTACGATGTGACCGTGCTTCTCGGCGATCCCTCCGCGCCTTCATCGACCACGGTCAAAGCCGAAAGCCGCAGGCTCATGATCGAGACCGCCTCCGTGGCCGCCGGAGCAACAGAGTCGCGATCCTTCACCGTCAACATCCGCACTCC
>JBDLWD010000336.1:0-2709 GCA_039804465.1 Verrucomicrobiota bacterium
CGCCGCAGCCAATTCAACCGGTTCCTCGCCGGACAAAACCAATGCCTCGGCCAACACGGCCCTCGCCCGGGGGTGGCGAAGGCGCAGGCTCGCCAGGCGCTCGGGCACATACTCCGTGAGCGCGCCGCTGGGCCCGAAAAACAAGGGCAGAAGCAAAGCCCTGCCCGTGGGATGCTCCGCAAACCAGGCATCCAGCGCAGGCTCCAGCAATTGCGCCGCTTCACCGTCCAATTCGGCTGCCGGCACCCGGGTGGAGTGCAGCAACGACACCGCCCGGACGGGATAGCCGAGCCGGACTGACACCCTCGCAGCCAACCGCCGCAAGGAGCGCGTCGATTCGGCCCGGAAAGAGCCGTTGTCAAAAAGGAAGCAAGCGAAGTCCTGGCTCATGGTGGTGAAGGTAAAAAAGCGACCGATAATCTGCTTGTGGACGCAAGGAGCATGGGGCTTAACGTCAAACACTCCTCCACTCATGCACGTGTTCTCTCGCAAAGTCCTCTTCGTCCTCCTCGCCGGCGCCACGCTCTTCGCCACGGGCTGCCGCAAAAAGCCGAAGCGTCCGGATCCGTCCTCCACCTTGATCGGACAGACCGGCGTCCTCAACCCGAACGAGGCCGGCGCCTTTGGCGATGGCTCCGTCACCGACCCGAATTCCGCCCTCTCCGGCCGCGGCGATCCGCTTGATCCCGCCAACCAGGAGCGCGGCGTTCTGGAGTCCGTCTACTTCGCTTTCGACCAGTCCGCGATCGGCTCCACCGAGCGCCCCAAGCTCGACGCCGCCAAGGCCTACCTCGACGCCAACCCCGGCAAGCGCCTCCTCATCGAGGGTCGAGCCGACTGGCGCGGCACCGCCGAATATAACCTCGGCCTAGGCGACCGCCGCGCCCAGGCCGCCAAGCAATATCTCGTTACCATCGGCGTGCCCGAGACCAGCATCGAGGTGCTCTCAAAGGGCGACCTCGAGGCGGTGGAAAACGCCTCGGAGGACGTGATGTCCAAGGACCGTCGCGCCGAGCTCGTTCCGCTCAAGCAGTAACCTTCCGCGAGTCAGGAAACTCGCCCAAAATTCCAAAACCCGGCACCTTTCGGTGCCGGGTTTTTTGTGCCTTGAATGCAGAGGTTGCCAGCTGTTCGCGCCGCCCCTGCGTGAAGCCGCGCAAAGCCTAGCGCCCCGCCGCAGCCACGCCCTCGAGGATGCGCTCGGAGGCGGCTATGCCATTGCGCATCACGCCGAGATGAAAACTCTCGTCGGGGGCGTGCAGGTTGTCCTGCGGCAGAAACAAACCCATCATCACGGAATCGAGCCCGAGCACGCGCTTGATGTCGGCAATGATCGGCACGCTGCCGCCCTCGCGCAGGTAGAGCGGCGCTTTGCCAAACACCTCCGAAATAGCCCGGTCGGCCGAGCGGAAGGCGTTCGCCAGAACCGGCGACTGGTCCTTAGGCGTGTTGGCGCGGTCGGGCGGCACCACAACGTAGGGCAACCCCTGATGCTGGTCGACGATACGATAGGTGACGTCTTTCGGCATGCGCTCCGCGACGGTGCGGTAGAGCAGCGCACGGATCTTTTCGGGATCCTGATTGGCGACCAAGCGACAGCTGATCTTCACAAACGCCTTGCTTGGGATGACGGTCTTGGTCCCCTCCCCTTGGTAACCGCCGCCGATGCCGTTGAATTCCAGCGTGGGCAAAAAACGCGTCGCCTCGAAGGGCGTGTAGCCCTTGTGCGCGTGGAAGGCGGGGATGCCGAGAAACTCCCGGTATTGCTCCTCGCTCTGGCCCAAGCGGGCGAGTTGCTCGCGCTCCCAAGTCTCGACCGGCAAAACGTCGTCGTAGAAGCCGGGCACGTTCACGCGTCCGTCGGCATCGTGCAGCGATGCGCAGAGCTCGGAGAGCGCGCGTATGGGGTTGCGCAGGACGCCGCCGTGCAGGCCGGAGTGAAGATCGGTGCGCGCGCCCGTCACATCGATGTCGAAAAGCACGAGCCCGCGCAGTCCGCAGGTGATGACGATCTGGTCTTCGCGCGGGCTTCCGGTGTCGGAAAGCAGCACGAAATCCGCCTTTCGAAGACGCGGCGCGTAGGCGTCGAGAAAAGCAGGGAAGCTCGGGCTGCCCATCTCCTCCTCGCCCTCGATCATGAAGGTGATGCGCAGCGGCAGATCCGGCCGGCGCTCGAGCAGGCGGGCGACCGCGGCCACGTGGGTGAGGAGCGGGCCCTTGTTGTCCGCCGCGCCGCGACCGTAGATGCGTTCTCCGCGGACGACGGGCTCAAATGCGGGGCTCGTCCACAGGTTGAGCGGATCGGCCGGCTGCACGTCATAGTGCCCGTAGATGATGACGTGGGGCCAGCTCTCGGGGCCGGGCCGCTCGGCGAGGATCACCGGATGCAGCGGCGTGGGCACGATCTCGACCTTGAAGCCGAGCCGCCCGAGCAAACCGGCGATAAAATCGCGCGCGCCGGCCATGCCGGTCTTGAACGCCGGATCGGCGGACACGCTGGGATGACGGATGAATTCCTTGAGCGCTTCGACGGGATCAAACATGTTCCCAAGGAAAAGCGCCTTTGCCCGGACCGAAAGGCAAAAGCTGCCGTCGGACGAAGTCGTTTAACGGCCTAGAAACCGCGCCAGGTCCTGCTGCTCGGGGGCGGCAGGACGCGGCGGCGAGGCGGGCTTGGGCGCAACCCGCGCAGGTGCGGGCGCGACGGCG
>JBDLWD010000337.1:0-2647 GCA_039804465.1 Verrucomicrobiota bacterium
CGACGCGCAATGGTTCGGCCAGTGCCCGCTCGGGCTCTTCATCCATTGGGGCATACCGTCCGTCCACGGCGACCTCGATCTCTCCTGGGCCATGGTCGCCAACCTGGGCCGCGACGCCAAGGTAACCCCGCGCGAATACTGGGCCCTCGCCAACCGTTTCCGCGCCGAGGACTACGACCCCGGCCGCTGGCTTCGGGCCGCGCGCGCCGCCGGTTTCGACCACGCCGTCCTCACCGCCAAGCACCACGACGGCTATGCCCTCTGGCCCACCGAGACGACGGACCTCGGCGTGCGCACCCATCTCGGCGGCCGCGACCTCGTGGGCGAATACGTGGCCGCCTGCCGGGCCGCCGGCCTCCGCGTGGGCCTCTATTTTTCCGGCCCGGACTGGTGGCTGGACCGCGAGTATCGAAACTTCAACTACCGTTCGCCGGGCGGCATAGGCAACTCGTCCCTGCCCTCCATTCCGGGCCGGGTCGCCTACGACCTCGATCACCGGCCCTGGAACCCGCCGGAAGCACCCGCCGCCCTCCTGGCGGAAAACCGCGTCCGCTGCCGCCGCCAGCTCGTCGAGCTGCTCACCCGCTACGGCCGGATCGACGTGCTCTGGTTCGACGGCGGCTGCGGCTCCGACATCTCCATCGAGGACATCCGCTCCCTCCAGCCCGGCATCGTGGTCAACAACCGGGGCAACTGCCGCTGGCGCGCCGCGGCCGACGGGCGCGTTTTCCCCGGCGATTTCTACACCGTCGAATTCGGCGAGGCCCCCGAGCGCCCTCCCGGCTGGTGGGAACAGCTCCGCATCTGGAACGAGCCGTGCTGGGGCTACACCCGCGCCAACGAGACCCACTACGCCCCCGCCGAGGACATCGCGGCCCAGATCCGCCGCACCCGCGCCTGGGGCGGATCCTACCTGCTCAACGTCGGCCCGCGCGCGAACGGCACCCTGCCCGACCCCTATTACCGCGGCCTCGAGCAACTCTCCCGCCTGCCGCTGCGCTAAAAAACCATCGGCCATATCGCGCCCCGCGCCCCGCGTATCGGCGCGCCAGCGGCTCTCGTCCGGCGCCTCCCCGACACCTGCCCCGGGCGCCGGCCGACGCTCTCACCCCCGGGGAGGGCGCCGCCGCCTCGCCCTCGCTTAAACTCCCTTCGACCACGCCATGCGCTGCCCCCGCCTGCTTCGTCTCGCCGGCCTGCTGATCGTCCTCTCGGCGACCGCCCGGCCGGCCAACGCCGTCGCGGCCGCCCCCGAGCTGGATCTCGGCGGCCGCGTGCAACCGCTCCCTCCGTCCCATCGCTTCTCCCTGCCCGGATACCACGTCTGGTGCGGCGCGCCGGTCGCGGGCCCCGACGGCCGCTATCATCTTTTTTATTCCCGGTGGCCGGCGTCCAAATCCTTCGCCCCCGGCTGGGCCATCCACTCCGAGATCGCCTACGCCGTGGCCGACCGCCCGGAGGGCCCCTACGTCCCCGTGAACGTCGCGCTGCCCGGGCGGGGCATTAACCCCGCCACGGGGGAAAAATACTGGGATGGCGACGTCGCGCACAACCCAAACGCCTTCCACCACGCGGGCCGCTACTACCTCTACTACACGGGCAACCACGGCGACGGCACCTACTGGAGCCATCGCAACCGCCAACGCATCGGCCTGGCCGTCGCCGACAACCCCGCCGGCCCGTGGCGGCGCTCCGACCGCCCGATCCTCGACATCACCGACGACCAGAAATCCTTCGATTCGCTCTGCGTCACCAGCCCCGCCGCCTGCCTCCGCCCCGACGGCGGATTGCTCCTCGTCTACAAGGCCGTCGAATACGTCGAGGGCGTGGTCAAGGGCGGCCGCGTGCGCTACGGTGCCGCCGTCGCCGACTCGCCCGATGGCCCCTGCCGCAAGGTCGCAGGGGACATCTTCAACGCCCCCGCATCTGGCAACGCCGAGGGGATGTGCGCCGAGGATCCCTTCATCTGGTTCAGCCAAAAATACGGACGCCGCTACTACGCGGTCGCCTCCGATGCCCAGGGCAAGCTCACCGGCCAGAAAAAAGGCCTCGCGCTGTTGGAATCCACCGACGGTCTGGCTTGGCGACCGGCCGGGCACGCGAAAGTGCTGGACCGCCGCTTCCGTCTGGCCGACGGGCACCCCAGCGCCTACGGCATGGAGCGTCCGGCCCTGCTCATGAAGGACGACGAGCCCCAGCTGCTTTTCGGAGCCACCGACGGCTACAACGTCGTGTCCGGCAGACCCAGCTCCAACGTCCAAATCCCCCTCGGCCCGGCGCCTTGACCCGCACCGACCGCCCCGCCCCATGCGCCGCCCCGCCCTTTTGCTTGCCGACCTGCCCCACACGGCCGCCAGCCCGCAGGCGCGTCGTCGTCGCGGTCGCGCCGGATGGGCTGGCGCCCGGCTTGGCGGCCGCGTCCTTTTTCTGGCGGTTATCCTCGCCGCCCGCCCCGCGTCCGCGGGATCGCCCGCCGCGTTCGCGCCCGGCGACCGCTGGGTCGTGCTTGGCGACAGCATCACCCAGACCGGCGCCTACCACCGTGAACTGGAGTTGTTTCACCTCACGCGCCGACCCGCCGTATCCGTCGAGGCGGTCAACCGCGGGCTCGCGGGCGACACCGTGACCGGCGCTCTTCGCCGGCTGG
>JBDLWD010000338.1:0-5631 GCA_039804465.1 Verrucomicrobiota bacterium
GAAAAAAGCCTCTTACGTCCGCTCGCGCATGACAGGAGAAAAGTCGGTCGGCGCACATACGCCCTTTTTCGACATCCAGGATGGAAACCAGGGCGACCGCTGAAGCCGATGCGCTATCGAAAGTTCACCGGAGAACAGAGTCGTGTGGACCTGTTCCAGCAGACAGGCGGATAAGTGAAATCAGACGCCGGAGAACACGCCGAAGCCGCCGTCGACGACGAGGGTGGTGCCGGTGACGAATTTGGAGGCGTCGGAGACGAGGTAGTGGATGGCGCCGTGGAGTTCTTCCGGGGTGCCGAAGCGACCGTAGGGGGTCATGTTGCAGATGGACTGGCCGCGGGGGGTGAGGGAGCCGTCCTCGTTGGTGAGGAGGCGGCGGTTTTGTTCGCCGAGGAAGAAGCCGGGGACGAGGGCGTTTACGCGGACGCCGCCCTTGGTGCGGCGGCCGAGGTCCACGGCGAGCCAGCGGGTGAAGTTGTCGACCGCGGCCTTGGCGGCGGAATATCCGATTACGCGGGTGACGGCGCGGGCGGAGGACGCCGAGGAATAGTTCACCACGCTGGCGGAGCCTGACTCGAGAAGAGCAGGGGTGAATACCAGGGTAGGTAGGACGGTGCCGTGGAGGTTGAGGGCGACCACTTGCTCGAAGGCGGCGAAATCGAGGTCGGCGAAGGTCTTGTCGGGCGTGATGGTCGCGCCCGGCTGGTTGCCGCCCGCGCCGTTGAGCAGGGCGTCGACCCGGCCCCACTTGGCGAGGACCTCGTCGCGAGCACGCTCGAGGGCGGCGCGATCATTGACGTCCGCGGCGAGGCCGAGCGCCTCGGCGGCCGGATGGGCCGCCCTGACCTTGGCCAGGGCCTGGTCGAGCTTGGCCTGGGTGCGGCCAAGATAGACCACACGTGCTCCCTGGACGGCGAGATAATCGGCGGCGGAGCCGGTGAGCGTGCCGGTCGCGCCGGTGACGACGACGACCTTTCCGGTAACGTTAAAAAGGGAGGGCGTGGACATGGAATGCTATTGGTTAAAAGCAAAAACGCTCCGGTCAGACGCTGGCCGGAGCGAGGTGAAGTGTCTGAGAAGTATTTCCGGCGCAGAATTACAGCAGAACGCGTGACCAGCTCTGCTGGGTTTTTGACCGTATCGCCAGGCATTAAAGGCAATCGCCTCAGCCCCAGCCGATGATGAGGAAATCGTGACGTGGGTCGCTACTCTGCGAGGTTTGTTTAACCGAAAACGCTCGGGCTTCGCCCCAAGTCCTAGCGGGCAGCGAGAGTCTTGGCGGACTCGGTGCGCTGAATGGCGGTGGGGGTCTCGCCGCGGAGCCAGCGGTGCACGCGACCGGCGAGAAAGTCGATGTAGGGCGCCTGGTCGTTCAGGCAGGGCACATGGTGGAAAAACTCGCCCCCCGCGTGTTCGAACTGCTCTTTGCCCTCGCCGGCGATCTCCTCGAGAGTCTCCAGACAGTCGGAAACAAAGGCGGGGGTGAAAACCAGCAGGCGCTTTTTACCCTCCTTGGGCAGACGCTCGAACTCGTGGTCGGTGTAGGGGGAAAGCCAAGGCTCACCGGCGAGGCGCGACTGGAAGGAGATGGACCATTTGCCGTCGGCCAGGCCGGCGCGCTTGACGAAGGCCTGGGTGGTTTTAACGCACTGGGCCTTGTAGCACATCGCATGGGCGGCGGAGCAGCTGTTGCAGCAATCGGGCGCGATGGTGCAGTGGGAATGCGAGGCGTCGCCGACACGCAGGTGGCGCACGGGAATGCCGTGGTAGGAAAACAAAACGAAATCGTGCGGGTTGTTTTCAAGGTGGGGCTTGGACACCTGGTAGAGCGCCTCGATGTAGTCGGAGTCCTCGTAGAAGGGCTGCATGCAGGCTATCTTCACCTTGGGTGCGTGGATCTTGGCCTCGTCTTGGACTTTGACCACCACGGTCTCCCATGAGGACATCGCGTAGTGCGGATACTGCGGAACGAGAAGGAGCTCATCAATCCCAGCGGCGGTGATCGCCTGAAGGACGCTTGGGATGCTTGGCGTGCCATATCGCATGGCGAGGAAAACCGGAGTGTCGGGGCCGAGAGAGGCGACCAACTTTTTCTGCACGCTCATCGAGGTGAGCACGAGCGGCGAACCCTCCGGCCGCCAGATCTCCTTGTAGGCCTCGGCGGACTTGGGTGCGCGGGTCGGCACAATGATACAGTTGACAAGTAGCTTCGCCAGCCAGCGGGGCTTGAGGTCGATCACCCGCTCGTCGCCGAGAAACTCACTCAGGTAGCGGCGGACGTCAGGGACGTCGGTGGAGTCGGGTGAACCGAGGTTGACGAGAAGGACGGCGCGCTTGGGCTGGGACATGGATGTGTATATGGGGCGGGCGCGGGCGGCTTTTGTCAAACGGCGGACGCAGGGGGCGGCCAAGCAGTTCGGCATAAATGCAAGTTCGTCGCTTTGCTGACTTGCCGCGACAAACCCTGGAAGACCAAATCTGTTTGCTGCAGATGTTATCCCGATCGCATTCCTCTCGGCACGGCCTCCTGAAGCATGGCCAGGCTGCTATCGCCGGTCCTTTCTGGTCGTGTAACGTGTCCGCGACCCACGCCCGATGAGCGATACGACCGCCCAACCTTTTCCCGATGGCTCCGGTCCTGCACCGCGTCCTCGTGGTTACCCGCGAAAACCCGTTGGACCGCCCATTTCGCCGTCCGGATCGGCCCGCTGGCAGGCTCCGGCGGCGGAAAATCTCGCGGATTCGTTCCCTGGCTTGAAGGTCTTGGCTTTGGTGGCAGTCGGTGGAATGGGGGCGGTTTATCGGGCGGAGCAGAGTCGTCTGGGGCGCACGGTGGCGGTGAAGGTCCTGCCAAATGCGGCCGCGCCCGATTCAGAAGCGCGTGAGCGTTTCGAGCGCGAGGCCCAGATTCTTTCCGGCCTGAACCATCCGCATATCCTGCACATCCACGACTTCGGCGCTCTTCCCGACGGCACGCTCTACTTGGTAACCGAATGGGCTGGGGGAGGCGATCTCTCCTGTTTGGTGAACCACGAGGCTCGACCCCCTGCGCTTGTTCTCGAATGGTTAAGGCAAATCGCCTCCGCGCTCGACGCCGCGCACGCACGTGGCGTCATCCACCGCGATCTGAAACCGCCCAACGTGCTGGTGCATGAGGATGGCCGGTTGACGCTGGCAGACTTTGGTCTGGCGCACGCCGCGGGTGGACGATTCGCAGCCGCGCTCACGCTGCCGGAGGCGGTATTCGGGACCTTCGAATACATGGCCCCGGAGCAAATGGAGTCTGCCGGGCACGCCACGCCCGCCACCGATATTTATGCGCTCGGCGTGATGACCTATCAGATGCTGACCGGTCGCGTGCCGCGCGGGGCCTACTCGCGGCCCTCGCGCCTCGTGCGGGTGCCGCACGAGGTCGACGCCGTGCTCGACGCGGCGATGGCCAGTGATCCGGAGCGCCGGCCCAAGTCGGCGGCGGAATTCGTCCGGGCGCTGGAGCGCGCGCTCCTGGCGCCGGTGCGTCGACGCCAGCGGCAATTGATCGGGCTGGGCGTCGCTCTGGTCGGTCTGGCTCTCGCCTGGGCCAGGGCGGAAATAATTCAGGCGGAACGGGACGCGGCTGCGGCGGAAGCCCGGCTCGCGGCAAGTCAGGCGGAGGCGAGGCTTTGGGAAATGCGGCGTGCGTTGCAGGCTGCCACCGAGCTTCGGACCGCGGATGAGTTAGCCGGTCCCGAGAACCCCCTCGATCTGAGGCTGAACCCCGTGGTCCCTCCCGCACAAACTTCGGTCAAGTCCGAGCCCGACACCGTGTTGGCGAAGCCGGATTAATCGACTCCAACTCTGTTCGTCTGATCAAACAGCCGCGCTTGGCAGCGCGCGGAGCGTGGCGCATGATCACGCTTCATGACTCTGCGCCGCCAGTTGCTCGCCACCCTGTTTGCCTGCATCGCGATCATAGTGGCGATGATAGTCGCCCTGCACGTCGGGCATAACCACGAGATCAAAGACCTCCGGGAAAATTTCGCGCGAGAAGGCCGCGAACAGCTTGAGAATGCCGTGCGCGAGGAAAGCGAGACTCTGGGCCTTTTCGTGCAGGACTACAGCGGTTGGGATGAGATGGTGGATTTCGCTGCCCAACCCAGCCCGGAGTGGGCGCGGCTGAACATCGAGCAGGTCATGGAGCGCTTCCGGCTTGGGGCGGTGTGGCTGGCCGCTCCAGACGGACGCATTATCTTTAACATTAAGGCAGCCGGTGCGGAAGATCTGAGGCCTCCTCCGTCAATACCGGACATAGTGGCGGCGAAAGACTGGCAAAACGAGATCGGAGGATTTTACCGGGATGGCGACACCTTGCTAAATCTGCGGGCCCGTCCGGTCCAGCCCACCGCCGACATGCAACGATTAACAAAGCCCGTCGCGTGGTTGATAGCCGTTCGCCGCATGGACGAAGACGTCCTGGGCCGCATGGGCCGTCGGCTGCGTGCGGAGGTATCCCTTCGACCGACAGGTTCGCCGCAGTCGGTGCGCAGAACGGACGCCGTCGCCGTCGGCTTGCCCCTTCCGGCGCCCTTTTCCAAGGCCGGCGTAGCCGAGCTCCACGCTCTCTTTCGCATAGAGGCGCTTGAGGTGGACAAGCACTACAACCAGCAAGAGATGGCGGTCCTTGTTTTGGCGGTAGTCCTTTTGATGGGTGTGGTCGGCTGGAGCATCCGCATAAATGTGCTGCGGCCGCTCGCCTGCATAGGCGAGAGCTTGGAGACGGGCGAACCGGCGCGACTTGCCGGGGTGTCGCCTCGCCTGCCTGAATTCGCCCGCATCGCGGACCTCGTTCGTGATTCCCTTCGTCAGCGCGAAGCACTGAGACACGAGATCGACGAACGCGTCCGGCTCGGTCGCGACCTGCATGACGGAGTGATTCAGAATCTCTACGCCGCAGGCATGGGCATAGCGCACGGCGTGCGCCTGGTGCCCGAGGACCCGGGCCGCGCGGTGTCGCGCCTCGAGGAGACCCTGCGCTCGCTGAACGATACAATGAGAGTCTTGCGCGGCTATATCGCGCGCGCCGAGCCGGAGGGCGCCCAGGAAGTCGACATTGCCGACGCATGCGTGGCGCTGTTCCAAACCCTGCGCGCCCACCGCGAATGCGAACTGGACCTGCAGGTCGCCGCAGAGGCGGACGCGGCCATCCCCGCCGGCCAGAAGGCAAACCTGCTTTTCATCATTCGCGAGGCCGTCTCGAACGCGCTCCGACATGGCGATGCGCGACATGTCGGGGTGGTCTTGTCCCGATGCGAACGCGGCTGGCGCCTGGTCGTCGAAAATGACGGCGCATCCACGGATTTTTCACGGCCCGCCGGAAGGGGGCGTGGGCTGGACAATATCCGCGCGCGCAGTCGAGAACTGGGGGGCGAACCGGGTTTCTCCGCGAAGGAAACCGGGGGAGTCCGGGTGACGGTCGAATGGCCTTGCGCCATGCGGACCACGTTGGGCGCGCCCTCCGGCAACGTGTAATTTTATCGATGGAATCGCGGTCCGGCGCACGACACGCGGTCCACCCAGAAGGTCGACGCCTTTTCAGGGCGCGGACTCCCGCCTCCTTGACCACGGCCAAGGACATGCGTCATGGCTTTGGTT
>JBDLWD010000339.1:0-3226 GCA_039804465.1 Verrucomicrobiota bacterium
CGCTGGTGGAAAAGCGCGAAACTGGTGGTGAAGAGCGGGCTCTTCAGATCGAGGTAGAACTTCTTGATCTGCGCGGGGGTGAGCAGGCCCTTGTAGACGATGGTGCGGCTGCTGAAGGAGCAGATGTAGAAACCCTGGATCTTGGCGTCCAGAACCTGCTTTTCGGACGAGTTTTGCGCAAGGAAGAGCTTGCGCTCGAATGCGTCGTCTGAGGTATCGTCCTTGCGAGCGACAAGCGCCTGAACGACAAGGGGAAGCGTCTCGATTGCCTTGCGGCCAAGGCAGGATGAATCGACGGGGACCTCGCGCCAGCCTAAGAAGGACAAACCTTCGGCCTTCACGGCGGTCTCGACGATCTTCTTGCAATGGGCCTGTGCGTAGTCGTCGCCCTTGGGCAGGAAAATCATGCCGACACCGAGATCGGAGTCGCGAAAGAGGGGCTTGTTGATGGACGCCAGGTAGTCCTTGAAGAACTCGATGGGCAGCTGGGTGAGCACGCCTGCGCCGTCGCCGGTGACCGCGTCGGCGTCGATGGCGCCGCGGTGGGCCAGGGCCTTGAGCGCCGTCAGCGCGCGATTGAGCACGTCATACGACCGCTCGCCAGTGAGCTTGGCAATGAAGCCAACGCCGCAGGCATCGTGTTCTTGGTCAGCGGAATAGAGCGGGGACGGAATGATCGTAGCCATGGAAACTTTAAGATGAAGGTCGATGCAGGGAACACCGAGTTATGCAGGAACCGAGCCGCCTATCGCAAAGATAGGCGGACAGAGTTGGCCGATTAGTTGGACTAGCGGCGGCGCGGTGCGAGCGAAAATTCGGCCAAGTCGCGGGAAATCTAAACCCGGCCCGCCAAAAATGAGCTGGCACCATCCGAAAGCGCAAACGGGTCCGGGATGCAAAACTTGGCATTTTTCGCCGGGAATCAGTGCAACGGGCTAACGCAAACCTGGTAATGGTCGCATTCAAGGGTGGAGCGGCCCTTCAGGTTGGTAAAAAAGCCGACGATGTAAAAGGGCGCGGGGGAACGGAGCGGAAAATCTATAGAGGGGGCCTATCGGGTCGGGCACGGGCTCCTGGTGCCGAACGGAGGAAAAAACGAAAAGCGGCCCCTTTGTCCGGAGCCGCCTTTGAGCGAACGAAAAAAAGCCTGATGCCGGCGGCCGCTTTAGAAAAAGCGCACCGTCTTGGTCGCCATCCTGGCGTGCTCCTCGTCGGAGCAACCGGCGTTGGTGGGGACGTCGGCGGGTTTGTCGACCGGCTTGATCAGATCGTTGGCGAGGAGGTAGTTTTCCACCTCTTCGCCCGACACATCGGCGAGCATCACGCCGTCGATCTCCACGCAGGGGGAGAGGGGCTGGCCGGACTTGGCCACCATCTCGGCGTAGTTATCGCGATTATTGATGATGTCGATGTCCTCGAAGGCGAGGCCGTGCTTGCGCATGATCGCGCGGACACCGTTGGACCAGCCGCAGGACGGCTTGAGGTAGGCTTTGATTTTCATGACAGGCAGAGAAGTCAGAACGTGACTTCCCGCAAGGTAGGTAAGCCGTATGAGAACGGGGAAGAAAAATATCTTAGCGCCCCAATCCGGTGCGCCACGCGCTCACGAGTCCGGCACGGCGGCATTTTCGAGGTGCGCACACGTCCATTTTTCGCCCGACTGCGGATTTCCAATGTTGTCCTCCGCCCAGATCGCCGCCGCCTTGCCCGCCCAAGCCCGCACCTCAATCGAGGGCCTTCCCTTCCCCAAGATCGCCTCCGGCAAGGTTCGGGAAATCTTCGACCTGGGCGATGCCCTGCTGCTGGTGGCCACCGACCGCCTCTCCGCATTCGATGTCATCTTGCCCGACGGCATCCCAGGAAAAGGCATCCTGCTCACCCAGATGAGCCACTGGTGGTTCGCCCGGACGACCGGCATCATCGAAAACCATCTTCTTCCCGACCAAAAGGGCGAATTCGCCCGTCGCGGCATCACCGACCGCGACCTGCAACTCCGCTCGATGATCGTCCGCAAACTCAAGCCCCTCGCCATCGAGTGCGTGGTGCGCGGTTATCTCGTCGGCAGCGGATGGTCCTCCTACCAAAAAACCGGAGTCGTGTGCGGACACCGCCTGCCCGCAGGCCTCCGCCAGGCCGACCGCCTCCCCTCCCCGCTTTTCACGCCGACCACCAAGGCCCCCAAGGGCCAGCACGATGAGCCCATAGACGACGCCCAAGGCGCGTCCATCGTCGGCGCAGGGCTCTACGAGCAGGTCAAGGCAACCAGCCTCGCTCTCTACACCCTCGGCCACGACACCGCCGCCAAGGCAGGAATGATCCTCGCCGACACCAAGTTTGAGTTCGGCACCGACGCCTCGGGAAAACTCGTCCTGATCGACGAGGTGCTGACGCCCGACTCCTCGCGCTACTGGCCCGCCGCCGACTACCGCGTCGATTGCTCCCCGCCCAGCTACGACAAACAATTCGTCCGCGACCACCTGCTCGCCATCAAATGGAACCAGCAGCCGCCCGCGCCCGCGCTACCTTCGGACGTCATCGGCCGCACCCGGGACAAATACCTCCAGGCCCTCAAAAACCTACTCGGCTAACCCCTGAGCCCACCCGCCCCAACACGCCCACCGTCAAAACGCGTCCACGCCACAATCCATTAATAAATCATTGATTGACTAATGGATTGGCCCACCATGCGGCTGTTTTCGACCGACGATTTCGGTCTGGCTCCACCGTTCGCATCATGCCCTCCGCACCGCTCGTCGTTTACACCTACAAAAACTGCGACACCTGCCGCCAAGCCGCAAAGTGGCTCGTAGCGCAGGGCATACCTTTCGAGCAACGCCCCATCCGCGAAACTCCGCCCTCGCTCGCTGAACTTAGCGACATGCTTGCTCACCTCGGCGGGGAGCGCCGCCGCCTTTGCAACACCTCCGGCGGGGATTACCGTGAGCAGAAACTCGGCGAGGTGATCGACACGCTTCCCGAGGCTGACTTCCTCGCCCGCCTAGTCTCCAACGGTAACCTCATAAAGCGCCCCTTCCTGCTACGCGCCTCCCCTCCGCTCGGACTGGTGGGCTTCAAGGAAGCCGAATGGGCAGCCGCCCTGCGGTGACCCCTTACAACGCGCGGCGCCAGTCCTCAGCGCCCAGTAGCCGCGCGCAGCACGGCCTCGCTGATAATCTGCCCGGACGGCCCATGCAGGTTCGCTTCGCCCGCGTGCGTCGCCCAAGGA